>CAMBYR010000214.1 GCA_945872375.1 uncultured Blautia sp.
ATTTTTGAAAAAAATACAGTCTTATTATTTATTTGCGGGAGGACTTGTTTTGCTGCAGATTCATAATTTGAAAAAGACCTTTGGTGATAACGAGGTGCTCAAAGGCGTGGATGTTCATGTGGAAAAGGGCGATGTGATTGCGATTCTCGGCCCCAGCGGATCCGGAAAGACAACACTGCTTCGCTGTATGAATTTCCTGGAACAGGCAGATTCAGGAACAATGATTTTTGATAATGAAGAGATTGATCTCTCAAAGGTCACCTCAAAACAGATTCGCCGGATACGTCAGAAAACGGGTTTTGTTTTTCAGAATTACTGCCTGTTTAATAATAAAACAGCACTCCAGAATGTGACGGAAGGCCTGATTATCGGGCGAAAAATGAGAGAACCCGTCAGTTTTTAAGGCGAATTCTGGAGAAAAGAGCCCGGGAAACAGAAGAATGATGATCATCAAAATGATATCTTGATATTATTTTTACAGAACAGGAAATGGAATTTGTTCTGTCTATGGACAAAAATGAATTTACAATGACAGATGTGAATACTGCTTTGGGAAAGGACGGAGCGGATTTTGTAAAAAGTGCCTATCATCGGGGAATCATTTCCTATGTGGATGAAAGCCGAAAAACCATGAAGCTGGCCGGCTTTTATGAACGAATGGATGTGATGGCGGTCAGTGAACAGGAAATTTATCGTACGATTCCCGAAGAGGGAAGAAAAGAAATCTGTTCCTGGCTGTTCGGGCAATATTATATGGGACTGGATCCGGATCCGGCAGTGCGTCCTACCAATGATGAGATACTGCCTTTGGAGAAGGTACTGGAATTTATCGATTCCAAGGGAGATCAGCCGGTTTATCTGAACTACTGTGACTGCAAATCCCTGAATGGAGAATGTGGAAAGCCGACGAGAACCTGCATCACTTATAAAACGGGTATCAATACTTATTTCAGCAGGGGTCTTTCAAAGGCAATCGATGCACAGACGGCAAAGGAAATTGTGATCAATGCCGACAAAGAAGGTCTGATGCATACGGTAAATCCTACGGGAATCTGTAATTGCTGCGGAGACTGCTGCTATCTCTTCCGCAGTCAGCAGAAAAGACAGAGTGCCGGCTTCTGGCCGAAAACCGATCATGTGATCCGGCATGATTCGGAGAAGTGTGTGGGCTGCGGGATCTGTATGGCAAAATGCCCGAAAGATGCGCTGACGCTTGAAGTAAAATGAAAATGAATGACGAATCAGACATCGTGCTGTGAGGTACGGTGTCTTTTTTTGTCAAAAAAAGTGACACTTTTTGTTAAAAATATTCAGTTTTCAGTAAAATTAATATAAGATATTATCTATTTTAAACAACATTGAATAAGCGTATCGAGGACATCAATATTACTGTTAAAAAGGAAAAGGAGGAAACAAAAATGAGCGTTGCAGATTCTTATCAGGTATCCACAGAACCAGTGAGGACAGAACGGATCGATCAGCTTTATCGATATGTGACAGGTTCAAAATATGGTATTTGTGCAGAGCGGGGAAAATATATTACCGAGTATTACCGGAATCATATGGATGAGGTGACGATTATCAGGAGAGCCAAAGCCATTCGCCATGTCCTGGAAAACATGAGCATTTACATTATGCCGGGAAGTCTTTTTGCAGGAAACCAGGCATCTCATCCGCGCTGGGCACCTCTGTTTCCGGAATGTGAAGCGGAATGGATGGAAAAAGAGATGATTCACGGAGATCCGTATTTTCCGGATGAAAGGCCGGCAGACAGATATATTCTCAGGGAAGAAGATAAACCGGTGATTCAGGAAATCTGTGAGTGGTGGAAAGGAAAAACCATTACTGATATTCTTCGGAAACGACTTCCAAAAGAGGCGCTGACGACGCACTATAATTTGAAAGCTGCTGATATTGGTGCATATTTTCAGGGAGGAGACGGGCACTATGCACCGGATCATCCATGGCTGATCCAGCATGGGGTTCAGGAGATCATTAATCAGTGCGAAGAAGGGTTGAAGAACATTGATTATAAAAATGACCCTGACTGCATCAAAAAGAAAGATTTCTATGAAGCGGCAATCATCAGTTCCAATGCGATCATCAAATTTGCAGAACGGTATGCAAAGCTGGCGGAAGAACTGGCAGAAAAAGAAACAGATGAAACAAGAAAAGCAGAGCTTCTGGATATGGCAGCCATCTGCCGCCATGTACCGCGCAATCCGGCAAGGAATTTTAAAGAAGCGCTCCAGTTTATCACACTGACCCATATCTGTATTCAGATTGAAGACAGTGGAGCAGGTATTTCCTTTGGACGTCTTGATCAGTTTATGCAGCCGTATTATGAGCAGGGAATTGCAGACGGAACTCTGACCAGAGATCTTGCCCTGGAAATGGTAGAGAACTTCTTCCTGCAGATCTACACCTGCAATAAGGTCCGGAGCTGGATCGACACAGATTTCTATCGCGGTGTGCCTATGTTCCAGAATCTGACGATTGGAGGTGTAGATCCGGAAACCATGAACGATGCTTCCAATGATATGAGCTATATCTGTCTGGATGCAACGTTTAACACAAGAATTCCGCAGCCGTCCCTGACCGTACGATTCCATAAAAATTCACCCATGGAATTTAAGATGCGCGTAGCAGAGGTTGTTCGTCTGGGCCTGGGACTTCCGTCGATCTTCAACGATGAGACCTATACCAGAGCAATGATGAACCGCGGATATGAAATGAAGGATGCCTATAATTACTGTATCATCGGCTGTATTGAGCCGGGTGCGCCGGGGCTCCTTGGCGGACGTACAGGAGGCGCATGGCTGAATTGTGCCAAAGCGCTGGAAATGTCCCTCTACAATGGACGTGACCCGAGAACCGGTATCTGCCTGCATCCCAATGCAAACGGAAAAGACCTTTCCACTTTTGAAAGCTATCAGGATGCGGAAGACGCATACAGGGATCAGATGAAATATTATGTGAAGATGGAAGCGATCCTGGAGAATACCATCGATCAGGTATGGGAGGAAGAACTGGAGGAACCAATGGCAGCAATCTTCGGATGCCCCACCACTACGATTCCGCGCGGTAAGCCTATGAAACAGGGCGGGGCAAAATACGACCTGACCGGACAGCAGACCATCGGAACAGCCAATGTGGCAAACAGCCTTTATGTAATTAAAAAGCTGATTTTTGAGGATAAAGCAATCACCGGAGCGCAGCTTCAGCATGCGCTGGAAACAGACTGGCAGGATGAAACGACCACACCGACCGGCCCGCAGATCAAAGCCATGTGTCTGGCAGTGCCCAAATATGGAAACGATGTGGATGAGGTAGACTTTATCGCGAGAGATATGCTTGCGTATGTGGCAAATGAGCTCTCTTCCTATAAAAACACACGTTATGGACGGGGCCCTATCGGAGGAACCCTTCACTGCTCCACATCCACCGTATCCAGCAATACACCGTTTGGTCATGTGTGCGGAGCGACTCCGGACGGACGTGACGCCTATATGTCTCTGGCAGATGGCCAGTCACCAATGAGAGGAACTGACGTCAGCGGTCCGACGGCAGCGATCCGTTCCGTGGCAAAGCTTCACAATGAACTGCTTTCCTGTGGTTCTTTGTACAACATGAAATT
>CAMBYR010000215.1 GCA_945872375.1 uncultured Blautia sp.
GGCGATCTCGGCTATGTGGATGACGATGGATTTGTTTATCTTACCGGCAGAAAGAAAAATCTGATCATTACCAAAAACGGAGAAAATGTTTCTCCGGAAGAGCTGGAAAACCGTATCGGCGAAAGCCGCCTGGTACAGGAGATCCTGGTTCGGGAATCGGAAGGCGTCATTGAAGCGGAGATCTTCCCGGATCTGGAGTACATCGCCAAAAAGGAAATCCGGGATATTCCGGCTGCTCTCCAGGCGCTGATCGACGAATATAATGCAGGAGCGCCTGCTTATAAACGTGTTTACCGTCTGAAGGTACGGGACACCGAGTTCCCCAAAACACCTTCCAAAAAAATCAAACGCTATTAAGCACACAGGACCGACTTTAGCAGCCGGTCCATTTTTCTTCAAAAATCCCTGATTGAACACCTCCGGTATCTGTGATAAAGTATAGGAAACCTTTTTATTATCATACAGGAGAAGCTCATCATGATTCGATTTAATAATGACTATAACCACGGCGCACATCCACAGATTCTGAAAGCCCTTGCAGAGACCAACGACCAAAGCTACTGCGGCTACGGGCTGGATTCCCTTTGTCAGAAGGCTTCTGAGGAAATCAAAAAATATCTGGACTGTCCGACAGCGGCCATCCACTATCTCGTCGGCGGCACCCAGACCAACTATACCGTGATCGCCGCAGCACTTCGGCCCTACCAGAGTGTCATCAGTGCAGAGTCCGGGCACATCCATGCCCATGAAACAGGCGCTGTGGAAAACACCGGCCACAAGATCCATACGCTTCCCGGAAAGGACGGAAAGATCACCGCGGCTCAGATCGAAGCAGTTGCTGCCGATTACGCCGAAAGTACCATTCCGGAGCATATCACCCAGCCAAAGATGGTGTATATCTCCTTTCCCACAGAGTACGGAACTCTCTACTCTCTGAACGAGCTGGAAGCTATCAGCAGTGTCTGCCGCAAATATGATCTTTATCTGTTTGTGGACGGTGCACGTATGGGATACGGCCTGGGATCCGTTAAAAATGATGTGTCGCTTTCTGATCTTGCCCGACTGACCGATGCCTTTTACCTCGGCGGAACCAAATGCGGAACCCTTTTCGGTGAAGCACTTGTAATCCTAAATCCAAAGCTTCAGCCGGATTTCCGAAGCTGCATCAAGCAGAATGGTGCCATGCTGGCAAAGGGCTGGCTTCTGGGACTTCAGTTCTATACCATGTTCCGGGACGGACTTTATTTCAAGATCACCAGAAAGGCCGATGAATATGCCATGAGGATCAAGGAGGCTTTTGCAGAAAAAGGAATTCCTGCCTATATCGAAAGCTTTACCAATCAGCAGTTTGTAGTGGTAACCAACCGGCAGAAGGAACAGCTCGCAGAGAATTTTATTTTTGAATTTGAAGGCAAAATTGACGAGGATCACTCCTGCATCCGCTTCTGCACAAGCTGGAGCACCACGGAAGAAGAGGTTCGTGCTCTGACAGAAGAGATCCGGCGACTGTAAATCTATCGGGAATTGTATCGTTTCCAACCGCGCCAAACGGGACCTGCCCATGCCGGACAGATCCCGTTTTTCTTTTCTATATTCCCCCTGAATAGTGACATATTACAGAGTCAGAATCTTTTCACGTATATAGTCGATATTTCCTGCAGACATGCTGAACTCGTCCAGTCCCAGATCCAGAAGCAGCATCGTCGCACCGGGATCGCCTGCCATCTCTCCGCACATTCCCACCTTGATGCCTTCTTTGTGTCCTGCTTCGATAACACGGGAAATCGCTTTCACCACAGCCGGATGGAAGTAGCTGTAACGGTCTGCAACCTTTCTGTTTCCTCTGTCCACAGCCAGAAGATACTGGGTAAGATCGTTGGTTCCAATACTAAAAAAATCCGCCTCTTTTGCAAAATCCTCCGCAAGCATCACGCTTGCAGGAGTTTCGATCATCATTCCGAGCTCAATTTTTTCATCAAACTCCCGGCCTTCCATTTTCAGCTCTGCCATACATTCCTCCGTCAGTTTTCTCGATTCCCTCAGCTCTTCCGGCGAAATGATCATCGGGAACATAATTCGAACATGACCAAACGCGCTGGCACGGAGAATAGCCCGAAGCTGTGTTTTAAACATCTCTTTCATATCAAGGGAAATACGAATTGCCCTCCATCCAAGGAACGGATTCTCTTCTTTTTCAAAGTCAAAATAGGAAAGATCTTTGTCTCCGCCAATATCCAATGTGCGGATCGTCAGTTCCTTTGGGCAGAGCTTTGCAGCTTCACGATATACCTCAAACTGTTCTTCTTCTGTCGGGAAATGATCATTCTCCATATACAAAAACTCACTTCGAAACAGACCGATTCCATCGATATTCATAGGAATTGCTCTCTGAATATCCTCCGGATTTCCCACATTCGCGCAAAGAGAAATCCTCTTTCCGTCTCTTGTAACTGCAGGCTGATTTCTGAGATTTTTCAGGTATTCCTGACGCTTTTCAAATTCCTCTTTTTTCTTCCGGAATTCCTCCAAAGTGTCCTCATCCGGATCCAGAAAGATCACTCCTGCTTCCGCATCCATACACACCTGCATGCCGTCCGAAAGCCTGTCCAGAATCCTTCCGACGCCCACCAGTGCCGGAATATTCAGGCTCCTTGCAATAATGGATACATGACTGGTTACACCGCCTTCTTCGGTAATGATTCCCTTCACATAATCGGGATTCATTTTTACTGTATCAGAAGGATAAAGGTCTTTTGCCGCCACGATCACCTCTCCCGGAAGGTTTCCAAGATCAGGACGTTTGACACCCTTTAATTCTGCCATAAAGCGTTTCCCGATGTCACGGATATCAGCCGCACGCTCCTTCATATATTCGTCATCCATGGAATCGAAAATCGCCGCAAATTCCTCGATGGTTTCCTGAAGAGCAAGCTGTACATTCTTCTGTTCATTCTGTATTTTTGAAATTACGCCCTCACTGAGGGTAAAATCCTCCGCAATTTCCAGGTGTGCACCGAACAGCTCATTGCCTTCTGACAGTCGCTTTAGTTCCTGCACGACCTCCTTCTTTGCCTTCAGAAAAAGCTGCACCTCCGCCGGTTCCTGTGTTTTGGAAATGCTGCCTGTATCTGCAGAAAGATCCGGTTCCTGATAAACATAAACCGGTGCGGCTACGATTCCCCGGGAAGCCGTTTTTTCCACCAAAATTTTTTCCATAATTATTCTCCCAGTCCGCTTTCTATGAGCTCTGCAAGCGTTTTAAGATCTTTGTTACTGTTCACTCCGTTCTCAGTAACACGCTTTGCGATGCACAGAAATTATGCAATATGCATAATTTCGTGCGTTGACTGTCTCGGGATTTCCATGCATAAATGCATGGAAACACCTCGCGGGATATTACCTGTGAACAGTAACAGATCTTTTTCTTCTGCCTCTCCATGTATTTTATATTATGCTACAACACCAAAATATTCAAATAAATTTTATGTCCTGCTCCATCATTTTTATATTTTACCCTCTTGACAAATATATCGGTTTGCGATATATTAAATTCACGATACAT
>CAMBYR010000216.1 GCA_945872375.1 uncultured Blautia sp.
CGTATGATGCACTGCCAGAACATGCTGGAAAGAGGTATGATGCTTGGTATGGAACCGACTGATCTGTGGTTTGACCCGTTATTCCTGGTTGTAAAGGGAATGCAGGAAAAACAGATGGAAGTTCTGGAAGCAATCAAGATGTTCTCCGATATGGGACTGAATTCCACCGGCGGACTTTCCAACAACAGTAATGGTATGCCGAAACACATTCGTCCGATCATGGATTCCGCACTGGTTGCTATGGCTATGATGCAGGGTCTTACTTCTGCAATCGTAAATCCTAACGACCTTCGTCTGATGGAAACCATTAAATCCTGTGACGTATTCAAAAACAATACTCTGTATGCAGATTCCTATCTGGAAATCTGATCTGACAACGCAATGGGGCTGGAGGCTTCGGCCTTCAGCCTTATTTTTACAACACATCCTTCTGTTTGGGAAGGATATGGAAAGGTGGTTGCCAAATGTTTAAGGTGACATTTGCATTCGAAGATGGCAGTGTGGTAGAGACTTATGCCAATGCGGGGGATAATCTGCTTGAAATTGCACGTGAAGCCAATGTGGCCATTGATGCGCCATGTTCCGGCAATGCTTCCTGCGGGAAATGCCGTGTGAAATTACAGGCAGGAGAGCTGGATTCCAAGAAAACACTCCATATTGAAGAAGAGGAGTACAGCCAGGGCTGGAGACTTGCCTGCGTCAGCAAGATCTGCGGGGATGTTACAGTTATGGTACCGGATATTGCATCTGCGTACAAGAGCAGAATGAAGGTTGCGGACCTCAGCTCAAAAGAGGAAATCGCCATTTTTGTAAAAGCCAAGAGAGAAATTGAACTCACTGGTATTGTTTTAAGCAATAGTCTTGATGTTGTTGAAGTTGTGATGGATCCGCCCAGTCTGGATGATACCATGCCGGATAACGAGCGTCTTACCAGAGCTCTGCGGAAATTCCTGAATATTAAACGTGTAAGAATTCCCTATGAAGTTCTCAGAAAACTTCCTGATGTACTCAGGGAAAATGATTTTAAAGTAAAATGTATTCTCCGCACCACACCAAATGATATGTTCGTATACGATGTGTTTGGCATTTCGGAACCGGTGGTTGTAGGAGGTCTTGCTGTTGATATCGGTACGACAACTGTTTCTGCCGTGATCATTAATATGGAAAACGGAGAAATTCTTGCAAAGGGTTCTGCCGGAAATGGTCAGATCCGTTATGGAGCCGATGTCATCAATCGAATTATTGAATCACAGAAACCGGGAGGCAAACGGAAGCTTCAGGATGCTGTGATTAAGGAAACAATCAATCCGATGATTCGGGAAATGTGTAAAAACGCAGGTATTCCGAAGAATCAGATTTATCGGATGTGTGTAGCATCCAATACGACTATGAATCATCTGTTTGCAGGAATCAATGCAGATCCGCTGCGTATGGAACCTTACATTCCTGCATTCTTTAAAACAAATTCTCTGTTTGCTTCCGACGTGGGAATTGATATCAATCAGGATGCCCATATTATTATGGCACCGAATATTGGAAGCTATGTCGGCGGTGATATCACTGCCGGTACACTGGTCAGTATGATCTGGAACAGACCGGAGTTCTCTCTGTTTATCGACCTTGGTACAAACGGAGAGCTTGTGTTTGGTAATTCCGATTTTATGATGAGCTGCGCATGTTCTGCCGGTCCGGCCTTTGAGGGCGGAGATATCAGCTGCGGCATGCGTGCAACAGATGGTGCGATTGAAGCCTGCACCATTGACAAGGAGACCATGGAACCCACATATACCGTTGTCGGGGAGCCTGGTACAAAACCTATTGGACTTTGCGGTTCCGGAATTATTGACGTGATCAGTGAACTTTTCATGTGTGGAATCATCAATCCAAAAGGCAAATTTATCAGAGAAGGAAAACGGATTCGTCATGATAAATATGGAATGGGCAGTTATGTTCTTGCATTTGAAGAAGAGGCAGGTTCTGTAAAGGATGTAGAAATCACCGAAGTGGATATCGATAATTTTATCCGTGCGAAAGGTGCTATTTTCTCCGCAATCCAGACCATGTTAAGCTCTCTTGATTTCGATGTTTCCATGATTGATGATGTGTATGTTGCCGGCGGAATCGGCAGCGGCATCAATATGAAGAATGCGGTGAATATCGGAATGTTCCCGGATATTCCGCTGGAGAAATTCCATTATATTGGCAATTCCTCTCTGACAGGTGCTTATCTGATGCTTCTTTCTACCAAATCAGAACAGAAGACATATGAGCTGGCATCCAATATGACCTATATGGAGCTTTCTACAGTTCCGACCTATATGGATGAGTTTGTGGGAGCATGTTTCATTCCTCATACGGACACAGGTCTGTTTCCGGATGTAATGGAACAGTTGAATTCCCGTAAGTAAAAAGACGGAAAGAACAAAGATTTTTTCGGCCGAAAATTATTTCAGAGGTGTATACGATTATGGCTTTTGAGCAGCAGGATAAAATACAGAAGCAGGCAGATACGCAGGTATCGTCTGTGGGAGAAAAGCTTGGATACGAGAAGGACAGCAAGGAGAGGATGCCCTGGGAACATTATCTGGAGCGTTACCGTACCGCGGATCCCGTAGAAATTTCGACAAGGCTCGGTATTCCCTACGATCAGGAAAAACAGAAATTCAGCCTGAGATTTCTTGGATCACTTTATGAAATCTCATATCCGGATTTTCTGGTTTCTCATCAGCAGGATGATCTGGGATACTATCCTTTGGAAGAAATGATCTATGCGCGGATTCTCACGATTCGCTTTCTCCTGGAGGGAGCGGCATCCGCAGGAACAGGAAAGTTTAAAACTTATCGGGAAATGCCATGGGGAGAAGTTTATCTCCGGCAGTTTGACGGCAGATGCATCAAACGACTGGCATTTTCATACGGAAACAGACTTAAGGATTTCCGGGCGATCATGGAACACGTGCATGCGGTTCCTGTAAGCCATGGAGATGCCGCGTATGAGGTGGAAATATATCCCGGATATCAGGTTCAGATGATCCTGTGGGAGGGAGATGAAGAGTTTCCTCCGTCTTCGCAGATCCTGTTTTCGGACAATTTTCCGGTATCGTTTAAGGCGGAAGATATGGCAGTCATGGGTGATGTGATCATCGGCTCGCTGAAGGCGTTCGGAAAACTGATTTAATACACTGGTTCGCAAATCATTTATTTCGAAACCGGTACAAGAGTATATCTGTCGGGGTAAGAGCAGATATGACTGAATGATTAAAACAGGACCATTACTTCTGTTTCGCATAAGGAATGGTGTGTGCGGGTAAACACTTCCGTGATCCGGGAACCTGTTTTAAATAAAAGCAAAAACATATAGAAAAAAAGGAGGTAATTTTCTATGGGATTCAAAAGTGACATCGAAATCGCTCAGGAGAGTGAAATGCTCCCCATTACCGAGATTGCAGCAAAGGCAGGTATTGATGACAAATATCTGGAGCAGTACGGAAAGTACAAAGCAAAAATTG
>CAMBYR010000217.1 GCA_945872375.1 uncultured Blautia sp.
CCTTAAGTTCCTGCATCGACCGGAAGTTGCGGAAGCCTGCCACAAGGGACACCTGTTATACCTGGTTTTCCTGTGATGAACAGTTCCTCTCGGATCCCGGTCGACAGATGCAGTATCTGACACATGCACTTCCCCATTTTCTTCACACATTAAAATAAGTGTTTTTATTTTTCCAAAGCAAAAAGCAGGAGAAATTCACATCCGCAAATTTCTCCTGCTCTTTTCATCTCATTTTAATATCAATATTTAAAATTATTCCTCAACCGGAGCTTCTTCAGCCGGTGCAGCAACAGCCTCAAGAGCTTTCATGCTCAGGCTGATCTTCTTGTCTTCGCCGTTGAAATCAACAACCTTTGCTTCGATTTCCTGACCGATGGACAGAACATCAGACGGTTTTGCAACATGCTCTCTGGAAATCTGAGAAACATGAAGAAGTGCATCGATTCCAGGTGCCAGCTCAACAAATGCGCCGAAATCTGTCATTCTTGCAACTTTACCGGTAACAATATTGCCTACTGCAAATTTTTCTGCAGCAGTCAGCCACGGATTTTCTTCCGGGAACTTCAGGGAAAGAGCAATCTTGTCGCCATTGATGTCTTTGATCAGAACCTTCAGCTCTTCACCAACAGTAAATACCTTCTTCGGGTTTTCTACTCTGCCCCAGGACATTTCGGAAATATGAAGAAGACCATCTGCGCCGCCAAGGTCGATGACTGCACCGAAATCTGTCACATTCTTTACAACACCTGTAACAGTATCGCCTGCATTGATCTTTTCCATTAATGCTTTCTGTTTTTCAGCCTTTTCAGCAACCAGAAGCTGTTTGCGGTTACCGATGATGCGGCGTCTTCTCGGATTGAATTCTGTGATTACAAATTCGATTTCCTGATCTGCATATTTGCTGAGATCTTTCTCATATACATCTGAAACAAGGCTTGCAGGAATAAATACTCTTGTTTCCTCCACATTGACACAAAGTCCGCCGTCAAGTACCTGAGTAACCGGTGCTTTCAGAACTTCCTGTGTTTCAAATGCTTCTTCCAGACGTTTGTTGCCTTTTTCTGCTGCAAGTCTCTTGTAGGTAAGGATTACCTGTCCTTCTCCATCATTTACTTTCAGCACTTTTGCTTCCATAGTATCACCAGGATGTACTGCATCTGTCAGTACAATGTTTGCATCATTAGAGTATTCGGATTTTGTGATAATACCGTCTGCTTTATATCCGATGTTCAGGATGATCTCATCATCTTTTACATCGATAACTGTACCCTGTACGATCTCTCCATTCCTGATAGTTTTTACGGAATCTTCCAGCATCTGTTCAAAACTTAATTCTGACATGTTCTTGAACCTCCTCAATAATTTTCTTTGGGGTGGAAGCCCCTGCTGTAATACCTACATAACTACTGCATTGGAACATTTCAGAATCCAAGTCTACAGGTGTTTGTATATAGTAAGTATTTCCACATTCCTTTTTACATATTTCAAACAGCTTTTGAGTATTGGAACTGTGCCGGCCACCAATCACCAGCATAGTATCTACCTCTCCGGCTATTTCTTGCGCTTCTTTTTGCCGTTCTTCGGTAGCATTACAAATAGTGTTCAAAACATTAAAGATATCTAAAACATTATTATAATACCTCTTTTTCCCGAGAATTTCAACTAAATCTTTAAATTTGTTGTAATTAAATGTCGTTTGAGATACCACACAGACAGGCCTGTCCTCTTCCGGAAGGAAATTTTCCGCTTCCTCCGTTGTTTTTATGACGGTAAACGGTCCGTTTATCCATCCGCAGATCCCCTGGACTTCCGGATGATCCCTGTCTCCGATGATCACAATATGCTTTCCGGCAGCACTTTCCCGCTCCACGATCCTGTGGATCTTCAGTACAAAGGGACATGTCACATCCACATAGGCAAGCCCTCTTTTTTCCAGTAACTGATAAATGTCTTTTCCAACCCCGTGAGAGCGGATCACAACCGTTCCTTGCTCCATGCTCTCCAGATCCTCCCTGGAAATGACATGTACGCCCTTCTCTTCCAGATCGGAAACAACACTTTCATTATGAATAATCGGCCCCAGCGTATAGATGGGCTTTACACCTGACTGAATCAGTTCATATACCCTGTCCACTGCACGGCTGACTCCAAAACAGAAGCCTGCGGTCTTTGCTGTTTTTACATTCATTCTGTTTTCATCCTTTATTCTTATTTCTTTGCTGTTTTCTCCTGAAATATACGGAGAATTTCTGCAGCCACCTGGTCAATGGTCATTTCTGAGGAATCCACCAGCTCCGCATCCTCCGCCTGGCGAAGAGGAGAGATCTCCCTGTTCATGTCCCGCTGATCCCGCTCTTCAATATCCTTCTGGATTTCTGCAAGGTCACATGCTTCTCCTCGTTCCGTAAGCTCCTTATAGCGGCGTTTTGCACGTGTGGCAGCACTTGCCGTAAGAAAGATCTTCACATCCGCATCCGGAAGGATCGTAGTGCCGATATCGCGGCCGTCCATAACCACACTCTGTACTTTTGCAAGGTTTCTCTGAAGATCCAGAAGTCTTGCCCTTACGCTTGGATTTGCAGAGCTTACGGAAGCCATATTGCCCACTTCCTCCGTACGAAGAAATGCATTGACATTTTCACCGTTTAAAAGTACGATCTGCTCTCCATTCCGGTATTCTATGGAAATCTCTGCTCCCTGACAGGCGGAAGCGATTTCCTCCGGATCCGATCCGCTGACCTTCTGTGTAAGAAGATAGTATGCCATCGCACGGTACATGGCGCCGGTATCTACGTATATGAAGGATAATTCCTTTGCCACTCTTTTTGCGATGGTGCTCTTTCCTGCTCCTGCAGGTCCGTCAATTGCGATATTATAAATCATTCCCATAACCTCCTCGTAGTTACTTACTATAACACATATTCCTGTGTAATTGAAATGTTTTTTTATCTTATTTCATCCCAATAAATGAGGATGAATTTTTCAGTCCATTGTGTTCTTATCTGTTTTATGATATAGTTGATCCATACCAAAGAACTCACTTCAAAATACTCGGGAGAAAATCTGAAAATACCTCTTCAACAAAAAAAGCACAAAAGATTCCTCCTGTCATGGATTCTGTACAAAAGAAATCCGCTCATTCCCGTTACGGAATGGGCGGGTAATTTCAGAAAGTATATCACACATTCCTTCCGTGCTGCTTTATTTCCCCACCGCATTTCCCGCCAGATATGCCGTAGACCAGGCAATCTGGAGGTTATAGCCGCCGGTAACGGCATCCAGATCCAGAACCTCGCCGATAAAATACAGATGCGGCATCACTTTCGATTCCATGGTACCGGGATTGATCTGTTTTACCGCTACACCGCCGCGGGTAATGATCGCCTCTTTAAATTCACCCATGCCCGTAATCGTAAAGGGAAACGCCTTCACCAGTTCGCCAAACCGTTTTCGCTCCTCCCGGGAAATTTCATGGATTGCCTTCTCGGGCGAAATCCCGCCCAGCTCC
>CAMBYR010000218.1 GCA_945872375.1 uncultured Blautia sp.
AGCGCGCACGGCTGGGGGCCGTGAGGTCGCAGGTTCAAATCCTGTTGCCCCGATTTTAAGAAAAACAAGAGCTTCTGCAGAAGGAGACTCTTAAACAAAAGGTTGACAAAAAAAGGATAAGATGATAATCTATCACTAACGCATATGAAAAATGCTGTGATGAGGAATAGTACACAAGGACTGGAGCACAGAGAACTGCTGGGTGGTGCGAAGCAGTGGAAGGAAAATGTGGAACTCGCCTCGGAGCTTCTGCCCCAAATCGTTTGTATACAGTTGAGAGTAGGCGCAGACGGTGTCCACCGTTACCTGGAAAGGATATAAGGATGACAGAGCAGTGATCCCGTATCCCGTAAGAGTATGACTTTGTTCATAAAGAAGAGTGGTACCGCGTAGGACAGTATGTCTTTCGTCTCTTGCACATGTTGCAGGACGAAAGGCTTTTTTTATTTCCCGAGGATGTCTGTTTAGAAAAGAGAAAACGGATTTCCTGAGAAAATGTATAAAAACTTATAATGGAGGAAAAAACGATGATGGATGTAACAAAATACCAGAGACAGTATTATATGCCGCCCCGGAAATGCATGAAATGGACGGAAAAAGAATATGTAGAGAAGGCACCGATCTGGTGCAGTGTGGATCTTCGTGACGGCAATCAGGCTCTTGTTATCCCCATGAGTCTGGAACAGAAAATTGAATTTTTCAAGCTGCTGGTAAAAATCGGATTCAAAGAAATAGAAGTGGGATTTCCAGCTGCATCTGAAACAGAATACACATTTCTTCGTACGCTGATCGAACAGAATCTGATTCCGGATGATGTGACTATTCAGGTGCTGACACAGGCAAGAGAGCATATTATCCGCAAAACCTTTGAAGCTGTTAAAGGAGCACCGAAGGCAATCGTGCATGTGTATAATTCCACTTCTGTCGCACAGAGACAGCAGGTATTCAAAAAATCAAAAGAAGAAATCCTGAAGATCGCAGTAGAAGGTGCAGCTCTGCTGAAAAAACTTGCAGAAGAAACAGAAGGCAATTTTCAGTTCGAGTACAGTCCGGAAAGCTTTACAGGAACGGAACCGGAATATGCGCTGGAAGTATGTAATGCCGTTCTGGATGTATGGCAGCCCACCCCGGACAACAAATGCATTATCAACCTTCCTGTTACGGTAGAACACTCCATGCCCCATGTATATGCAAGCCAGGTGGAGTACATGTGTGAGAATATGAAATACCGGGAAAATGTGATCGTTTCCCTGCATCCGCATAATGACAGGGGATGCGGCGTGGCAGACTCTGAAATGGGACTTCTTGCAGGTGCTGACAGAATTGAAGGAACTCTGTTTGGTAATGGGGAACGTACCGGAAATGTGGATATCGTAACACTCGGAATGAATATGTATTCTCAGGGTGTGGATCCTATGCTTGATTTCTCCGACATGCCAGGCATCTGCGAAGTATATGAAAACTGCACAGGCATGAAAGTTGACGAAAGAAGTCCATATAGCGGTGCCCTTGTATTTGCGGCATTTTCCGGTTCTCACCAGGATGCGATTGCGAAAGGTATGCACTGGATCGAGGAAAAAGATCCCAACCATTGGACTGTTCCGTATCTTCCCATCGATCCCACAGACGTGGGCCGCAATTACGATGCAGATGTGATTCGTATCAACAGCCAGTCCGGAAAGGGCGGCGTGGGATATATTCTGGAGACCAAGTTCGGCCTGAATCTTCCGCCGAAAATGCGGGAGGCCATGGGATATGTGGCAAAAGCAGTTTCCGATCACAATCACAAGGAACTTCATCCGGACGAGATCTTCGAACTGTTCAAAAAGACTTTCGAGAATGTGGTGGAACCATACAGCATCAACGAGGTTCACTTCCAGCAGAAGGATGGCGGTATTACTACTCAGGTAACATCCACTTTCCGCGGAAGAACCATCACGACAGAGGCAAACGGAAACGGACGTCTGGATGCAGTCAGCAATGCACTGAAGAAAGCATATGAGCTCAAATTCAAACTGGTAACCTATCAGGAGCATGCTCTTGAACAAAGCTCCAGTTCCAAGGCGATTGCATATGTGGGAATCCAGAAACCGGATGGAACCCTTTCCTGGGGTGCCGGAGTGGATCCCGATATTATCCGCGCCTCTATTGATGCACTTGTAACAGCAATCAACAACAGGTAGGAAAAACGGATTTATCCACGGCTGTTGGCCGTACGGACATTGAAAACAAATCGATTTATGGAAAATGACCGCTTCTCCCAAAGAGTTGCGGTCATTTTTTGAAATAAGTATTTCGGTCAGCAGCCATGTGATGCAGCATGCTAAGCCAGATCCTGATGATCCTCCAGGACATCGCGAAGCTTCAGCATTATGGAAAGCTGTTCGAGAGTCAGCTCCTGCGGAATTTTAATATGCAGCTGAACACAGAGATCTCCCCGGCCGCCGATTTTTTTGGGCCGGATCAGTCCCTGATTGACAAGACGGAGCTTTCTTTCCGGAGTTGTTCCTGCAGGAATGTCAACTAATATTTCTCCCTTTATGGACGGAATTTTTACCGTCCCGCCAAGAACAAGGGTATGGTAATCCACGGAAAAATCGGTGTATAAATGATAACCCTGCCGGACAAATCCAGGCTTGTCACGAAGAAGGATGACAATCACATATAATTTATTTGGATGATGTTCCCGCTGATATTCGAGAAACTCTTCCCCACCGCAAATAACGTCATCCAGGATAAAAAACTGATGATCGTAGGACCCTCCGGGGATTTTTACCTGGAATTTCCAGCTCTTCTCCTCGAATCTCTTTTTGGGAGAAGCATTCATATTGAGAATCTGTTCCGTATAATAGGCATCCTTTATGACGGTATCCAGAGTTTCTTCCAGTTCAAGCCATACGGCAATTCGTACGGACTGGGGTGGCGGTCCATCATCCTCGTCATCTGTGCGGCCCTGTGCACAGGCTCCACAGTGTCCTTCTTTGGCCTGACTGTTTTCAGAATCTTCGTAAGAGGCGGAGTGCTGTGCATGATAACTTTTTCGGTACGCTTCATGACCGTAATAATGATACATTTTTCTTTTTTCCGGATCCGAGAGAACCGCATAGGCTTCCTGAATTTCCTGGAAGTGTTCTTTGTCTTCTTCTTTTCCGGAGGAGGCATCAGGATGATATTTTTTTGCAAGCTTTCGGTAAGCTGCCTTAATCTGAGCCTGCGTGGCATCACGGCTGATTCCCAGAATATCGTAATAATTTTTCACGGTAGTAAACTCCTTTTCTGCAACACGTTTTCGTAGACGAAATCCCATAAATCGGAATGACAGTTTATTTTACATAGCAGTCTGATAGGAATATCATACCATAGATATGGTGGATTTGAAATATGGTTTGTGAGTTTTTTCAGATAATCCGGATCAGATCTCCCTTCTTCATGTCCCGGAAGAGGCGTGGTTTATTACAGGTGCTCGAGGTACAGGAAT
>CAMBYR010000219.1 GCA_945872375.1 uncultured Blautia sp.
ACATAGCAGGGAACGAATCCGAACTGTGTCTGGAATGCCGGCCAGCATTTTCCTGTAAGGGTAACGAATTTTCTGTATCCTCTGTGCTCTTCAACCCAATCCTTTAAGGTCAGTTCGTACTGAGCAAGTTTTGCAAGAACTTCCGGTTTTTTGTTTCCTGCGCCAAGATCTTCTTCCATCTCTTTTACAAGAGCAGGAATTCTTTCATCTCCGGCATGCTTGTTGAATGCTTCGAACAGGTCAAGTTCGGAGTTTTCTTCGATTTCCACGCCCAGATTGTAGAGCTGTTTGATCGGTGCATTACATGCAAGGAAGTTTAACGGACGCGGTCCGAAGCTGATGATCTTCAGATTGGAAAGTGCGTATACAGCCTTTGCGATCGGAAGGAATTCATGAATCATGTCTGCACAGTCTTCTGCATCGCCAACCGGATATTCCGGGATATAAGCTTTCACATTGCGAAGCTGCAGGTTGTAGCTTGCATTCAGCATACCGCAGTAAGCATCACCACGTCCCTGAATCAGATTGTCCTGGGTTTCTTCTGCTGCTGCGATAAACATCTTCGGTCCTTCGAAGTGTTTTGCAAGAAGTGTTTCGGAAATTTCCGGTCCGAAGTTTCCAAGGTATACACAAAGAGCGTTGCAGCCTGCGTTCTTGATATCTTCCAGAGCCTGTACCATATGGATTTCGCTCTCAACGATACATACCGGGCACTCATAGATATCTTCTGCATCATATTTCTTTGTATAAGCCTCTACCAGAGCTTTTCTTCTGTTTACAGAAAGGCTTTCCGGGAAACAGTCACGGCTTACAGCTACAATTCCGATTTTCATTTTTGGCATGTTGTTCATGGTTATCAATCTCCTTTTCTTTATATAATAAATGGTTCGTCAGTAATGTTCTCAGTCGATGGTGATATTTTCACCCTTCAGCCCGTTGAATGCACCATCAATGGCAGCATCTGCATGGGCAATGAGCCATTTGTTCTTGGCAGTCATCAGGCTGTCTTCTCCGGTCTTTGCAGTCTCAAAGGTCAGTTCTGTGTTGGTTCCTGCCGGAAGCACAACAACGCACTGGAATCCGCCTTCATTCACATGGCATGGTGCATAGTGAAGTGTGGTTGCATAAACCTCGATTCCGGTTCCTGCCGGTACCAGGAATGCTTCAATTTTTGATGTTTCGTATGTAAAGTCATCTTCGATATCCTGCTGCATTCCGATCAGAAGAACGAGATCTGTCACGGCCACATTGATCTCGGAATTGCGATGATACTCCACTGCATTAAGCTTTTTGTTATGCCCGTTGCAGTATCCGATCTGGATGGGAAGTCCGCCGTATCCCTTGTTCTGCAGATCCTTTGCAACATCAAGTGCTTCCAGTTCTTCTACAGAAGGAACATAGATCACATCTTCCGGAACCGGTGTATGCTTCATTTCCTTCAAAAGCGCGCTGAAGTCATATTCTTCAAGTACTTTTCCGTATTTGCGGAAAGAAGCATCTGTTACTTTCTGAATGTTCAATGTAATTACCTCCTAACTTTTTTCTGTCGTTTTCCGACGCATTTCTGTCACGTTTCAAGCTGAAAAAAGTATATCATAAAGGAGGGATTCTTTTCGCCTACTTTCTTGTCTAAACCATAGCACTTTTTTGACATTTTTGTTTTCTCACTTCACTGGGAAGAATGCCGTATCGTTTTTGAAATTCCTTGGAAAAAGCCCTGCTTCCGCAGAATCCGTTTTCCAGTGCGATCTGGCTGATCGTTTTATCTGTACCCATCAGATCCCGATACGCATATGCCATCCGGATGTCCTGAAGATAGGTTTTAAAATTTATCTTTGCATATTTTTTAAACATTCTCGACAGATATTCCGCAGAGTATCCAAAGGTTGCGGCCACCTCCGAAAGCTTCAGCTCTTCCGAATAATGTTCTCTCATATAGGCAGTGATCCTGGACAGAGCATCCAGCCTGCGGCTGTATCTCAGTTCCCGATCCTGTACCTCCGTCACACGATATTTCCGCACCAGAAGATACAGGATCTCAAAATAAAGGGAACGTGTGCGGAACTCATAACCCGTTTCCTGTTCTCCGTAAACCCGGTACAATTTTCGAATCAGTCCGGCCATATGGGCGTCTTCCTTTGGATCTCCTGCCGTACTGGAAAAACGAATGTACCTCTGCGCAGTAAAATAATCTTCAAACTGTTTTAATGGAATCTGCAGTACCACCGTTTCATTTCGTTCAGGAGCATGAATGGAATGAATTTCATTGGAATTAATGATCAGAAATTCCCCCGCTCTCAGCGGATACTCCTTTTCATTTCTGTAAAAAGAGAGTGTACCTTCCATTACAGCGAATATTTCCACCGAGGTATGCCAGTGTTTTTCTCTGATATAATTTCCGTTTCTTCCTTCAAAAGAAAACAGCTTAAAGGGCAGATCCTCGTTGGGAATAATCAGTTCATGCTGAAATTCCATAGAAATACCTCATGTTTTCAATGTCTTTGCTCTGTATTGCTGTAAACCTCGCAGAATCTGCAGGCAAAAGAGGGCTCCTCACCGCCCAGTGCCAGATGGGAAAGATCTCCTATCCGAAGTCCCCGGAAACCGGCAATCCCCTGCTCGCGTTCCTCTGTAACGGTTTCCGTCACAGAAGTAGGTGCCAGTCCAAAACTGTGCCACAGAATAAACGGAGAAACATTCCATAAATGAGACAAGATGGCACAGGTCACACCAAAATGACAGAAAAAGGTAATCGTCCCCTTATTTTCTTTGTCCACGCGATAATGTCCGTTCTCACGCACATATCCTTTTTCCGCCAGAAAGGCATCCAGATTTTCTGTAAGGTTATCATAAACTTCGATCAGATCTCCGTATTTTGCCACCTCAGAATTTCTCCAGCCATCCACTGTCCAGTATTCCGGATGGGTCGACAGATATTCGGGAACCATATCCCAGACGATTCTCTTTTTAAAATGATCTCCCTCTTTTTCGGTATCCGGATATGCTTTCTGAAGTTCTTCTGAAAAATTGATATCTGTCACAGCCGGGAATTCCCGGAGCCAGTCCAGTACCCGGGCTGTTTTTCCTGTTTTTTTCAGCGAGTAAGCAGCCGTGTGCTGCGCCCTTCCAAGAGGTGACATAAAGCATTCACCCAGCCCCAGCTTTTCTGCTGTTTCCGCCAGAAGTGCCGCCTCCCTGTGTCCTTTTTCTGTCAGTGTATCGTGTTCATAATCCGGATCTCCGTGTCGAATCAGTAAAATTCTCATATTGTCCTCTCTTTTCTTTTATTTGTTCTTTTATTTGTTCTTTTATTTGTTCTTTTATTTGTTCTTTTATTTTCATACATCCGCATATCAGTTTCCTTTTTTCCGCTATTGTTTTCCCGGGGAAAACTGATTATAATAAAACAGAACGTAACTGTTCCGTATCTTCACAGTCACGT
>CAMBYR010000220.1 GCA_945872375.1 uncultured Blautia sp.
CATAGGGTCCCTGAGGATCATCCAGTTCCACGAAATCTGCCATCAGATCCGGTGTATCCAGAGCCGTCATCAGTTTATAATCCAGAAGCGTTCCGTTTAACGGCCTTCCCGTCTTCTCGTCCAGAAGAAGCTGCTCACTTAAGCCGTAGCCCATTCCCATGGACATTCCTCCATGGACCTGCATCCTAGCAAGCTGGGGATTGATCAGTTTTCCGCTGTCATGGACGTTGATGATCTTTAAAACCTGTATTTTTCCAAGCTTCAGATCTACTTCCACTTCCGCAAAGCAGCATCCTGTTGCAATGGTATTTTTCTTTACCTGCCTGGAAACCTCTGCCGTAATGGCTGAAGAATTGGTGAGGCTGTAATAGCTTTCCAATGCCAGTTCCTCCAGGGAGAGGACACGTCTGTCTCCCGCATAAATCCAGCCATGATCCAGGCGCAGCGGCTCTTTTTCTTCCGGAAGAAGGGTTTCCGCATAATCCAGGATTTTCCTGTACATCACTTCCGCGCACTCACGAACCGCAGTGCCTGTAACAAAGGACTGACGGGACGCATAGGCTCCTGTATCAAAAGGTGTAACATCTGTATCCTGAAAACTCTGAATGTGAATATCCTCCAGATCTGCATGGAGCGTTTCCGCAGCCATCTGGGAAAAGACCGTATCAGCTCCCTGGCCGATCTCCGTTGCTCCGATCTGAAGCTGGAAGCTGCCGTCCTGGTTCAGCACCAGACGAGCCCCTGCGATCTCCAGCGAAATGGGCCATACACCTGTTTTATAACAAAACAGGGACATTCCCACGCCACGGCGGATATTTCCTGTCTGTCCGGTATATGCTTTTCTTTTTTCTTCCCAGTGCACATATTCCGCACCCTTTTCCAGACACGCAAAGATTCCATTGGTATTTGCGGCAATCGGCTTCAGATAAGCGTCCTCATAATATCCCTGAATCAGATTTTTCCTTCGGAATTCCAGAGGATCCATGCCGATTTCCTGTGCGATATCGTCCATAAAGCATTCTATGGCAAACGATGCCTGTGGTATTCCATAAGCTCTCATGGCCCCTGCCACAGGCGTATTGGTATAAATGGTATAAGCTTCTCCCCGGATGTTCGGACAGGCATACTGCAGCCGCCATGCTGTAAGTCCGTTGGCGGCTATGGCATGACCATGGGACGCATAAGCCCCCTGATTGGAATATGCCTTCATATCCTTCGCCAGAAGGTGTCCCTCTCTGTCCACCCCTGCTGTCAGGTCATATTCGATGGAATGACGCGATCTGGTATTGCAGAAGGTTTCCTCCCTGGTCAGCTCCAGCTTTACAGGGCGTCCTCCCACCTGGGTGGTCAGGAAGGCATTCAGCGGCTCATAGAGCACATCCTGCTTGTTTCCGAAACCGCCCCCGATATACGGCTTGATCACGCGTACCTTTCCCCATGGGATTCCCAGCGCCTGTCCGACCACTCTTCGCACGATATGGGGAATCTGGGTAGAGGTCACAATGACAACTCTCCCCTTTTCCATATAGGCAAAAGAAATGGGATTTTCAATGTGACAGTGCTGTACAACAGGGGTTTTGTAGCTTCTCTGAACTACGGTCTCGGACTGCTCAAGTCCCTGATCCACATCTCCGATAAAATAGTTGGAACGTGCCAGGACATTGTCCTTTTTATCGAAGTGGATCGGCGGTCTGCTGCCGTACATGGATTTTCTGGGATGAATCTCCACCGGGTATTCTTCATATTCTACCTTGATCAGCTTCAGCGCTCTGGCAGCTGTTACTTCATCTTCTGCCACCACAGCGGCGATATCGTCTCCATAATAGCGGACACGGCCGGTAAGGATATTTCTGTCTGCAATATCCTGATGGGCAAGCTCCACAGACCAGGGATGACCTGGTGTGGGATAACAATGATTCGGTACGTCCTTAAAAGTAACGACTTTTACTACGCCGTCCAGAGCTTCTGCCTCACTGGTATCGATGGAGGTTACAATACCATTGCCGATGCTGGAATGCAGCACCTTTGCCACCAGACAATTATGAGGAATCAGGTCATCGGTAAATTTTGCCCGGCCTGTTACTTTCTCATAAGCATCCACTCTCGGAACACTCTTTCCAATCATAGATCTCACCTTCTTTATTTTTCTATTTATAAAAGGATTTTCCTCTTATTTTCTGATAAATCAAAGAAACGAAAAGCCGGACTTTTCCAAAGGAATAAAGTGTTCCCCTCAGGACAAAAGTCCGGCTCCGAACCATGCTACTTTCATATGAAATTCGTAACTGTTCAGTGCCTTCACAGTTATCCCTCCTGAATAGTTACTGAAATTCTTCTTGATTTCAGATATTATAGCATAAAATCACAGTCATTGGCAATCATTTCTTCAATTTTATCAGACAATAATTCCACTCACATCCTTAATCGCATGGCGTGGACATTTCACCGCGCACATGCCGCATCCCAGACAGAGATCGGCATCAATGACCGCACAGCCGTCCACCACATGAATGGCATTTGCTGTACAGTTTTTCTGACAAAGTCCGCATCCGATACATCCCTTCGCAAACATGGTTTTCCCATTTTTTCCCACCTTTGGTTCAGACCCCGGCTCCACCCGAAAATTCGCCTGTATTTTTCCGCCGCTGCTTTTTCGGCCTTTTTCATACGGCGTATCCAACACAGGAAGCTGAAAGCGTCTGAGTCCATCCAGCCGATAATAGGCATCTGATATGGCAGGTGCAGTAGGAATCGACGTGATCTCACCGATTCCAATTGCTCCGCAGGCAACCTTCAATCCCGGCTTATCAATCACAATAGCCTTAATTTCCGGAATCTCATGGGCACGAATCAGTCCCAGGGCACCATATTTTTCTACCGGCTTACAGTTTTCGTCAATGTCATATGCCTCTCTCAGAGCAAAGCCCATGGACATGACCACACCGCCTTCAATCTGTCCCTCGCAGGACAGCGGATTGACAGCCTTCCCCACATCATGAGCTGCCACTATTTTCTCAATTCTTCCCGTTTCCGGATCCAGCACACACATCTGCGTTGCATATCCATAAGCTACATGAGAAACAGGATTGGGGACATTAGCTCCCAGCGGATCGGTTTTCGCAAGATATTCCCCGTAAAACTCCTGACCGATCAGTTCGGAAAGAGGTTTTCCGCCCTTCGCTTCCATCAGCTTCTCACAGGCACGACGGCACGCCTCCCCGGTAACAAGCGTCTGACGGGAACCGGAAGTGGTTCCGGAATCCGGTGCGATCCAGGTATTGCTGTGCTCATAGACAATATCCTCTCTGGAAAGGTCCGTATTGGTAACCACCATCTGGACCAGTACCGTTCCAAGACCCAGACCAATACAGGATGCGCCGGAAAAAATGTTCAGCTTCTGATCCTCATCCACCACCAG
>CAMBYR010000221.1 GCA_945872375.1 uncultured Blautia sp.
GAATCGGTTCAATACACGCCCGGGCATAGTCATAGGCCCGGCTTCTGTCCACTTCCCCGTCAATGATATCAAAGGACTCCGTGATATGCATCACCTGATACCCATACTGTTCTGTGAGGATCCGGGTCAGATAGTTTCCCACCCCCACAATGGTATCCTCCGGCTCTCCCTCTCTGGAATCCGCAAAAGCCTCCTGGCTGTGGCTGTGATAGATCAGAATCTGCGGGACTGCAGAATCTTTTGAAACGGTCAGATCCTTTTCCAGAAACCCGGCTGCATTCAGCTGATTTTCACTTGTGGCCGCATTGGGATCCAGGATGAAAAAATGCCCCAGAAGATACTCGTAATCCCCCAGCGCTTCCGGAGAAAGATCCACTTCCGGATGCGGCTCTGCGGCCGCTGCTGCTGCCCCGGTTTCCTCTGTTTCCGCAGGATATTCTTCCGGGATTTCCGAAATCTGCATTTCTTCCGGTGCCGGCTCCAAAAGCCCGGAATTTTCTGCCGAAGCGTTCTCCGGCATGTCCTCTTTTTGGACAGTCTGCTGCTCCTTCTGCACCTGACGCCCCAGAAGCTCCCCATTCACCGCAATGATTTTCTCTGAGGTTTCCGGATCTTCACGCAAAGGGACGCTCCCGGCCTTTTTTTCCAGAAATCGGTACAGGGGAAGCTGCCTGTACAGGTTCTCCCGCAGATGATAGGATTCCGGGAGCATAGCCAGAATCGCAAAAAAGCAAAGACTCATCAAAACGCAGAACACCTTCTGGAGTTTTGTCACACGATCACCTCTTTCAAAGTATCCTATGACATAATTTCCTCATTTATACATATCACCCTTCATCCACCCTGGAAAAAGCAAGATTCAGCCCTTCTGATATGGTAAAGCTCAGATATTTAACCGTTTCATCCACATCCTTTGGCGTAACAAACATGCTGTGAAGGTGCGGCGAGATCATTTCCTCCAGGAATTCCTTCTGCTCTGCCTCATCCAGTGTATCCAGAAGGTGCGCCATGGAATCGTGGACAATGGTGGCGGCATCCACCACGGTAGGTACCCCGATTCCTATAACCTTTACCTGGAGATTTTCTTCTGTCAGACCGTTCCTGTGATTTCCTACACCGGATCCGGGATGGATTCCCGTATCTGTGATCTGTATGGTACGGTTCAGTCTTTTTACGCTTCTTGCTGCCAGAGCATCGATGGCAATGACCACATCCGGTTTTGTTTCGCTCACAATTCCCTCCACGATTTCCGAGGTCTCCATTCCTGTCTGTGCCATGACCCCCGGGATAATCCCGCTTGTGCGATGCATGTGCTCTTCTCCCAGGCCCTTCAGGCCATACTCCCGGATGATATGACGGGTCATTTTCAGGTTTTCCACCACGTGGGGTCCCAGCGAATCTGCTGTAATGGCCTGGTTTCCAAGTCCCACCACAAGGATGGATTTTTCATTTTTCAGATCCACAAGCTGGCGAAGATGATGCGCCACCTCCTCGGACACTTCCCTGTGATAGTCCTCATCCGGAATGGACAGATGCGGTGCTTCTATGGTAATGTAATTTCCCTGGGGACGCCCCATTGCCTTTGCTCCATTTTCCGTACAGATTTTTACCACTGTCGTTCGAATGTCCTTTTCCTCATTGTAATCCTCGCACACTTCCACACCCCGGACTTCCACATGTTCTTCCGTGAATCGTTCCCGTGCCTCCAGCGCAAGATCCGTCCTCACTCTGTAGCTTCCCAACATAAACTCACCCTCCATTTTCTGCTCAGTCTTGGTACAGATACAGTAACTATTTTCTCTTAATTTTTACAGAATTATGTATTGACAATTTCAAAGAAGTATACTAAAATTATTAAGCATGTTTGCAGGAGCGCCCGTGTCTGTTCCTGCTATCACACTTTTAACTTTACTCTGAATTGGAGGTGTACAAATTGGCTAACATTAAATCTGCAAAGAAAAGAATTTTAGTAAACAGAACTAAAGCTGCTAGAAACAAATCTATCCGTTCTGCTGTTAAAACTTCCATCAAAAAAGTAGAAACTGCAGTTCAGAAAAACGATAAAGCTGCTGCACAGGCTGCTCTTACAGAGGCTATCTCTACAATCAGCAAAGCAACCTCTAAAGGTGTTTATCACAAAAATAACTGTGCAAGAAAAATTTCCCGTCTGTCTAAAGCTGTCAACAGTATTGGCTAATTCAGGAAATACATTTTTAATTATAAGCTTATAATTAAAAAGACAGTCACAACCGTCAGTGACTGTCTTTTTTCTTTTTCGCATTTTCTCAGTGAGCGTTCTTTCCTGAACTGTATTTAATAATCAGAAGCTCCACGCTGAGCGTATCTCCCAGCCGTCCTGTTTT
Source organism: uncultured Blautia sp. (assembly GCA_945872375.1). Lineage (GTDB taxonomy): Bacteria > Bacillota > Clostridia > Lachnospirales > Lachnospiraceae > Blautia_A. The sequence continues at coordinate 2,364 of CAMBYR010000221.1, forward strand.
TACCGCCTCCTCTGCCTCCACAAAATCCTCCACTGCCGCCTGCAGTTCTTCTGCAGAATAGGCGCGGGCACAGGTCAGGATATTTCCCGCCACAAACACCGGCACACCCAGTCTGGACGCGATTTCATTTCTGGAAAGTCCCTCCGCGGCATACTGCTTTGCCAGAAAAAGCTGCCGGAACTGTTTTGCCAGAAGAAACAGGATTCTCATGGGAGGCTCCTTCAGGGTCAGAAGATCATAATAAAGCTCCAGCGCCCGTTTCTGATTTTTTTCCGTAACTGCACGAACCATCTCAAAGATCTTATTCTGGATCTGTGTGGTACAGATTTCTTCAATGTCTGCGGCTGTGACAACATCCCGTCCTTCCGTATACATGATCAGCTTTTCCAGCTCCATCCGAAGATTGCCCATGTCCGTTCCTGTTTTTATCAGAAGCAGCTCCATATCCTTCTGGGTGATATTTTTCCCTTCCCGACCCAGAATTCCTGCGGCCCAGCGCATCAGCGTTTTTTCGTCCTGCCGGGCAAACTCTGTCACACGCCCCACATTTTTTACCGCCTTGAACATCCGGCTTCGCTTGTCGATCTCGCTTTCCGCAAAAATCAGAATCACATAATCCGGCAGCGTCTTCATGTAATCGGCCAGCTCTTCACATTTATTTTTAAAGAATCCGGAATCCTCCACCAGGATTACCCTTCTTTCAGAAAAAAAGGGCATGGTTTCGCACAGGTCGATGATTTCCCGGACTTCAATGCCTTTTCCCGCAAAACGACCGAAATTCATGGTATCACCGTCAGGGTTCAGCGCCTTCACCAGATTCTGTTTATACTGCTGTTTCAGATAGGCTTCTTCACCGTACAGCAGATATGCCTGTTTATAATTTCCTGTTTTTATGTCTTCCTGTATCGATTTCAAAGAATTTCTCCTGTTCAGAACTATTTCTACTTTCTTTTCGTGCCCATTATATCATACCCATGGAAACACTGTACAGAATATTTTATTATAAAAGTCCCGGACAGCAGCCATGTGCCGAAGCATGCTTGCATGC
>CAMBYR010000222.1 GCA_945872375.1 uncultured Blautia sp.
TTTAAAGCAGCCATTTTACTTCCTCCTTTCGTTTAATAACAGTAATCGTTACTGTTATTAAATAATATAAATGATTTGAGGAAATTTGTCAAGCCTTTTTGCAGAACAGATACAAAATATCCTAAAAATATTGTTCGCAAATCCCAAAAGAGTTATACTGATAGGACTGCAGATATCTGTAAATCCCATCGCCGCAGGCGATTTTGAATGGATTTTTGCTCTTAACTGTGAAGAAACTGAACAGTTAAGAAAATCTTAAGAATTTACCCCTTTCATCTTTAAATTTCTTTGATAACCTTGCTTTATCAGGAGGGAGGAAACAAACATGGCAAATATTCTTGTCTGCGATGATGACAAAGATATTGTGGAAGCAATCGATATTTATCTGACTCAGGAAGGATATCATATTCTGAAGGCATATGACGGTCAGGAAGCGCTGAAGGTGCTTCAGGAAAATTCAGTGGATCTTTTGATTATCGATGTCATGATGCCCAGGCTTGACGGTATCCGGGCGACATTAAAGATCAGAGAAAAAAATCCGCTTCCCATTATTATTCTTTCTGCAAAGTCAGAAGATGCGGATAAAATTCTGGGTCTGAATGTGGGGGCGGACGATTATGTGACCAAACCTTTCAGTCCGCTGGAGCTGATTGCGCGGGTGAAATCTCAGCTTCGAAGATACACGATGCTTGGATCGGCGGTCGCACATGATCCCCGGGAACATATTTACGAAACAGGCGGTTTGTCTGTGAATGATGATCTGAAGGAAGTCCGCGTAGACGGAGAAGTGGTAAGACTGACTCCCATTGAATACAATATTCTGCTTTTGCTGATCAGAAATCAGGGAAGAGTATTTTCCATCAATCAGATTTATGAAAGTATCTGGAATGAGGATGCTGTTGCGGCAGACAATACAGTGGCTGTTCACATTCGGCATATCCGGGAAAAAATTGAGATCAATCCGAAAGATCCGCGCTATCTGAAGGTGGTATGGGGACTCGGGTATAAAATCGAAAAAATACGGAACGGCCGATGAGATGTAAAAAAGCATCCGGAAAGGGGATTTATGAAGAAAAAATGGTACAGAAGCAGCCTGATAAAAGTAATCCTGACAGCTGTATTGTGCTGTTCGGCGGCGTTGGGAGCAGTGTGTGCGGCAAGAGTGATTATGATGGATCAGTATGGTATTTCGTTGTGGGAAGAAGAAGGAAAAACCTATACGGAAACATCCGGTTTTGCAGCTGAGATGTATGAGAAATCCAGAGAGATTATCAGAGGAATTCGATCAGAGGAGCTGATAAAAGCAGATTCTTCTGTAAAGCAGATCGCAGGAGTGGAGGCACTTGCCGGGGATGGCCGGATTTCCGGCAGTGATACATCCGGCTTTGCCTATTATCTGGAAGATCTAGAACAATGGGTTTCTGACGGATGGGAATACAGCAATTATGGCTTCGGAAGTATGGAAGAATGTATTCTTGTGTGCAAAAAAAAGGATTCGGCATATCGCTATTTTTATGCCGATGATTTTCTGGAGCGCCTTGAAAATAAGGAATTTACTGTTGCAGCCGGGGAGGAAAGTATCTGGTCCGCCTCAGAACGACTGGCAGATGCGGTGGCTTCAGGCGAATACTTTGGAGGAATCTCAGAACTGGGAATCAGGAGTATTACCTGGAATCCGGAGGAAGAAGAATACACGAATATCTGGGCATATAATTCTGTCTGGGTTTCGGAAGAATACAGTCCGGTGGGAGCAGAAAGCATTGTGGATCTTGCTAACAGGAATGCACGGTGGAATGGTCATATTTCTGAAGCATATGGTCTTCTGATCAGGGCGCTGGAGCAGCTTTCCGTGGAGATGGAAAACAGGGAAATTCTGAATGACTACCTGGAGGGAAATACAAATCTGACGTACTTGTGGGTGGATCCGGATCATCAGAAAATTTTTTCCAATCATGGGAATTATCGGGAATGGAGTGATTACAGGCCGGATTGCGCGGACAAAATCGCTGCAGCCGGAGCCTATGTGATTATCCGTCCAAAGCTGGCAGACTGTGAGACAAATCTGAAGTCGGAAAATGGATCTCTTTTGCAGGAGTGGCATCATTATGTGGATCAGACACTGGCAGCGGATCTGAAAGACTATGTATTTGTGGCTGCCGTTGACCGGCAATTTCCGGTCGCAGATGATCTGGCATCCTCTAAAGATGCCTATGATGTTCTGTGTGGGAAACAGATGCCTCTGAAACAGCAGATTCCGGGCGTACTTCTGATATTTGCCGTAAGTTTTGTCTGGCTGACTGCCATAGCCGGAAAACGATCTTCGGATGAAGAAATTCATCTGAATGCTGCCGACGGAATCTTTTTGGAAATCCTGGCAGGTGTTCTGTTGGCTGTGTGGCTGTTCGGGATTTATACAGCGGATAATCTTGTGGGATTTTATCAGTACTTCAGCAGAGAAGCGGCAGACAGATTTGCGATCGTGGCTGGATTGACGGGCTTTGGCACCGCAGTTCTGGGACTGACAGGATATCTTTCTCTTGTAAGAAGAATCAAAGGAAGGATGTTGTGGAAAAGCATGCTGCTTCGCTGGTTTCTTCTTCACCTGAGAAACCTGGGGAGAAAATGTCTGAGTTTTTTCCGTATTTTTGCCGTGAACACATCCAGTAAGATTAAGATCATGGCGATCATGGCATGCTTCTTCGGAGCACAGCTGTTTTTGATGATGATGGCATTTGGCAGCAGTCCGGTATTTCTGCTTTTCGTGCTTGTTCTGGATGCGGCAGCAGCTGTATGGTTCTTTAACAAGGCTGCCGGACGGGACCGGATTCTGGAAGGACTTCGCAGGATCACCGGCGGGGAACTGCAGTATAAAATTCCTGTGGAGGTGCTGAAGGGCGAGCAGAAAACCATGGCGGAATATATCAATCATATCGGCGAAGGACTGGATGCCGCTGTGGAAAACAGCCTGAAACAGGAAAGGATGAAGACGGAGCTGATCACCAATGTGTCTCATGATATCAAAACACCGCTGACATCGATTATCAATTATGTGGATCTTCTTCAGAGAGAAAAGTTTGATGACCCCAGAATTGTGGAATATCTCAGGGTTCTGGAGGAAAAATCCCAGCGGCTTAAAATACTTACCGAGGATGTAGTGGAGGCTTCTAAGGCCAGTTCCGGAGCCATCAGCCTGGAGATCGTAAAACTGAATTTTGTGGAGCTTCTGCATCAGGTCATGGGAGAATTTGAAGAGAAATTTACGGAAAAAAATCTGACTCTGATGGTGCATCTGGAGAATCAGCCGGTGATGATCATGGCAGACGGACGGAGGCTCTGGAGAGTTTTGGAAAATATCTTTTCCAATGTGGAAAAATACGCAATGGAAGGGACGAGGGTGTATGCGGAG
>CAMBYR010000223.1 GCA_945872375.1 uncultured Blautia sp.
ACAGCCCGGAAAGGCTGCTCATCAGGAAGCATTGCCATGGCAGAAATGTTCAGCCCATCGGCCTCTGAAGTAAAGTATCCCTCATATTTTCGATGCATCTTGTTTCCTCCTTTTTTTCAGCATACCCGAAAGCTGCTTTCCGTAAACCGATCCCGCAGAATCTTTTTACTGAAGGCATCGGATAATATTCCCGCACAGAAAGTTCTTTACCTCCCGGATCTCCTCATCATCCGCATCCGGTTGGATTTCCTGAAAAGCAAAGTATCCCAGAAACTGAGAAAAGATCTGAATACTTGCCAGATAATCCGAAATCTCCTCCCGGATCATCCCCTGTTCTCTCCCCAGCAGAATCAGCTTTTTCATAAATTCGAAAACCATCGGAACTTCACCGTTTGTTTCACACCTGGGGGGGAATCCCGGAAAAGTATCCTTTTTTTTCAGAAACTGTGCCACCAGACGCCGTCTGTCTCTGTTTTCTGTCAGCCAGTCAAAGCAATCCTCCAGAGCTTTTTTATAATCCTGGTGATTTTTTATTTTCTGATGCAGCAGTTCAAATTGCTGTTTACAGTCATAGGCAATGGCCCTGGAAACAATTTCCTCCTTGCTTCGGAAATACTCATAAGCAGTTCCTTTTCCGATTCCGGCACACTCCGTAATGTCTGATACCTTAATCCGGTGAATATCCCTGCCTTCATCGATCAGCTTCCACACCGCCTGATACATGGCAAGAACCTTTTCATTTGTTTTATTCTTTTCCGCTGTCATCCGAAACATCCTCCAAAAGCAGATCCTCTTTTCTGTATTTCTTTCTGTTAAGTATATCATAAATACACGGAACAACAAACAGTGTAAGCAAAGTTCCGTAAACCAGTCCTCCAATGGTAACGACTGCCATGGGCTGAACCATATCTGCTCCCATACCCATGCCTGCCGCCATTGTGGAAAGTCCCAGGATCGTCGTCAGCGCCGTCATAATAATCGGGCGGAACCGGTCTTTTCCGGCCTGCACCAGTGCTTCTCTCTTTTCCATGCCTCCCGCCCGAAGCTGGTTGGTATAATCCACCAGTACAATTCCGTTATTTACGATGATACCGGAAAGCATGATAAATCCGATCATTGCGATGACACTTACGTCCATATCTGCCGCAAGAAGCCCCATAAACCCGCCTGTAAATGCCAGCGGAATGGTGAACATGATGATAAACGGAGAAAGCAGAGACTGAAACTGAGCAACCATGATCAGATACATAAATACCACCGCAAGAAGAAGCATCAAAAGGAGCTGTCCCATGGCATCACTGATCGTTTCATCCTCACCGGTCATCTCATAGGTATATCCCTTCGGCATCTCATACTCTTCCAGTTTTTTCCCAAGTTCACTGCTGACAAGACCGATATTGTATCCCTCTGCTATTTCCGCACTGACTGTCATATAACGCGACTGACTGTCCCTACGGATTGTCTGAGGACCTGTGGTCTCTGTGAAATCTGCTATTTCCGAAAGAGGAATCTCCTCTTCCTCCCCATCCTGACCGGTCACGGAAATAGTCATTTCCTTCAGCTGTTCCCTTGTCAGCTGTTCATCCTTTTCATCGCGGACAAATACGCTGTAGTCCTTGTCGTCTGTGGAGAGTGTTGTTGCAGAAGATGCCTCTGCCAGACGTTTCTGAATCGTCTGATAAACCTGGGCCACAGTAAGCTGATGCTCCATGGCCTTCGCTTTATTTACGATGATGCGGAACTCCCGGTCGGATTCCTCCTGACCGTCTGATACATGAACGGTTCCTTCGGTATTCTCCATAATACCGGCAATATCTCCAGCAATTTCCGAAAGGCGATCCAGCTCTTTTCCTTTGATCCGGATCTGAAGTCCGCTTCCTCCAAGGGCGCTCATGTCCATGGACTGGGTGGTAACTGCGATTTCGCAGGGCATTCCCTCTGTCCGTCTCATGATCTCCTGTTCCAGTTCCACGCCGGACAATGTCTTGTCTTCCTTCAGAAGAAGGTAGACGCTGATGGAATTGCCTGATCCTGAGCCGCCCATTCCAAGCATTCCTCCGCCTCCGGACATGGCTCCGATGCTCTCGATATCCTCAATGCCTTCGATTGCCGCAAGCACCTGGTCCGCACAGGCAGTGGTATCCTCAAAAGAGGTTCCCTTTTCCGTGGTAATCGTCATAGAAGCCTGTGTGCTTTCCATTTCAGGCATAAACGAAGTTCCCCTGCTCACAGCAAGATAAGCACTTCCCAAAAATAAGCCAACTGCAAGAAGCAAAACAAGAAATTTCACCCGCAGGGCTCCTGCAAGCATCTTTCCATAAACATTTCGGATCCAGTCCAGAACACGCGTCTTTTTCTCTTTTTTCTTTTTCAGAAGTCCTGCCGACATCATCGGAACAAGACTCAGTGCCACTACCAGACTGGCAAGCAGTGAATAGGCGATCGTAAGCCCCATATCCACAAAAAGTTGACGGGTAATACCATCGGTAAATACAATCGGTGCAAATACACAGATTGTAGTCAGCGTCGAGGCCGCTATCGCACCAGCCACCTGCTGGGCTCCTTCAATGGCAGCCTTCCGTGCAGGGATCCCCTTCTGCCTCAGACGGTCGATATTTTCGATGACCACAATGGAATTATCCACAAGCATTCCAATTCCAAGCGCCAGGCCCGAAAGAGAAATCACGTTCAATGTGATTCCGGTAAAATACATCAGTACAAAAGCGGCCACCACACTGATGGGAATGGAAAATGCGATCACGATCGTCGGGCGGATATCTTTCAGGAAAAACAGAAGAATCAAAATGGCAAGAGCAGCTCCCGACAGCATATTCTGCATTACGGAATTCACCACAAGATCAATATATACCCCCTGATCCATCAATACGGAAAAGTGTACCTCCGGGTGCTCTTCCTCAATTTCATCAATTCTCTCCAGAAGACGGTCTGTCACTTCTCCGGTGGAGTATCCCGTTTGTTTTTCCACTGTAAGCATTACACCAGGGTTTCCGTTCAGACGTGCGTAAACCTCATCACTGTCGTCTTTCACATTGACATCCGCCACATCTCCCAGACAGATCGGCTCCAGTCCATCCAGCCCGAGATCCAGAAGAACCAGATCTTCCAGGCGGTCTACGCTGTCAAATTTATCGCCGACCCGGACAAGATACTCATCGTTTTCTTCCTGAATATAGCCTGCCGGCATGGAAAAGTTTTCTCCCGCAAGAATTCCTTTCACAAGATCAGAGGTCACAATATTCTCCAGGCTGCTTTTGTCTCTGGCAGCTTTCTTTGCGTCATCAAGCTGTTCCTTTCCGGAATCCAGCTGTGCCTGTGCTTCTTCCAGCTTTGCTTCATTTTCCTCAATGACTGCCGCACCTGATTCTATCTGAC
>CAMBYR010000224.1 GCA_945872375.1 uncultured Blautia sp.
CGCCTCAGATCAAGCAGATTTATGGCATGGGTAAGCTTTTCAATAAGCATGATATAGCTGTATTCTTCTTTATCCAATGTACATGCGATCTGCCATGGGATCAGAAGATCGTAATACAGTTTCTGAATCTTACGATCTGCCAGACGAAGACTCGCGGAAAATTCCAGATGAAAATTCCGGACCCCTGTATACGCCGAAAGAAAAATGTGATGCTTCTCTCCCTTTTCTGCACATTCTGTCAGGACGATCGATTCATGGTTCACATCAAATCCCTGACGCAAAACATGATCGATATATACGGTAAATTGAGGATTCGTTGCATCCCATTCTCCTTCTCTTCCGGTTCTCAGTACAAACTCTACCGTGTTTCCTTCAAATTCAGGAGGCAGTTCGACCGTGTTCACAAAAGCCAGATATTCACAATCTCCGCCCCATACGGGCTGATGATCCAAAATTCTCCAATCACACTCCTGTGCTTCGGCATATGCGGTTTCTTCTCCTGTATGACGCATCTTCCATCCCTGTACAGAAACAGACTGCGGATATGACAGCACCTTTAACTGATTCAGAATTTCTCCAATCCTCTCCTCTGCAAACATCAGCTTTTCTCCTTTATTCCTTTTCGGTTCTTTCCAAATTCAATTGATATTCTTCCGGTACATGTATCTCTGCTTCGATATCCGCCGGAATTTCAAGGTTACACACCTTTTCATCCCTGTTCCAGTCGACATAGATCAGACCAGACGGCGTCGGGATCCCGCCCCGGCACCAACGATTGGGAATATTCGGAATTTCAAAGGAAACTTTCCGAAATCCCTCTTTCTCCATTTTGATTCCCAGCAAATATTTCTGCATTAAAGCAGCAGGGGAGCTGGACCAGGAATGACAATAGCTCCTTGTACGGCTGTTCTCGTAAAATCCGGGGAAAACCTCCCAGCACGTTGTCGTCTCATATCGGATCATTTCTCCCCACCGGAAAGAAATATCATCAAATACCTCTTTCAGATTTCCCTCTGATGCGGCAGCCTCATAGTAATAATAGAGCATAAATGGGGAACCTGCTCTGACAAACTCATCCGGAAGGCTGGTCATATATTCCCGCACTGTCTCCTTCTTTTCCGGATCAATAATTGCATCAAAAAGCATCAGCAAACTGTGTGTCTGGATACTATAAGTGCTTGAAAAGCCTTTTTCCGGATGCCATGCGTCACCAAACATCTGTCTTTCACTGTCCCACATTTTTTCATCCAGAAGCTTTTTCATTTTGCTTTCCATATCTGCAAAGAATTCCTGATCTTCATGACGATCCATATAAGCAGCAAAATAGCTTCCTTTGCCAAAACAATGTGCCAGCATGCCCTGATAGGATGTGATCGCATACCCCGGAGGCGTATCAATATCTGCCCAGTCTATCAGATTCCATGCATTTACGACAAATAATCCCTCTTCACTGACCAGATTTGCGTAATAATACAGGCACTCCCTTACTTTGTCATAAATTTCGTGAAGGATAGAATAATCTCCGGTCACTTCTATGTATTCCCCCAAGGAAATCATCCAGTTCATCGTCCACAACGGTATGGATGTTCCCCAGTCTGTAGGCGTCAGTGCATTAAATAATGGCGAGTTGTTTCTTGCCGTTGTCCCCAGAATCAGATTATGGCGTACAAACTCATATTCCCCGAAGACATAATTATTCACCACTGCACTTGTCTGCGCATCTCCCAGCCAGAATGCCTGTTCATACGTTGGACAGTCTGTGAAACTGTCCTCCATACACAGCTCATGTGTGTGTCTGCACATAGACCATATTTTATTCAGTCTTTCATCATCACAGCAGAAGCTTCCTGTATTTGACACAGAAAATGTTGAATAATTGATATGGAAATTTCTGATCAATACAGGCTCTGAATTGTTTCTGACCGAAATAATGGCATAACGCATACCAATTCGTGCCATCCCCCGGTAATGCTGCCAGCCCTGTTTGCAGATATATCGCATCCCGTTGTTTAATCCGATGGTAAAATCCGACTCACGATGATACATGTTTTCGAAACCATAAATATCTACAATTGTCCCTTCACCGGCATATAACGTAAATTCCAGGTTTCCAACATAAAGATCGCCGAAATCAACGATCATGCGCCTGTAATCTCCACATTTCGGGAGGTCGATCACGGTTGTTTCTGAATTATTCCAGAGGATACCCATATGCTTCGGCATGACCGCATATGATTTTTCCCTCTTTGCAAGGCGATTTAAGCTGAGCAGGTAAGCATCCTCCATCACATACCTGGCCGGAACCCATTTGATTTCTGCACCGGCTCTTTCCAGTTCCTGTAATGTTTCACACGAGAAATACCGTTCATCCTCTTCTGTGTAGAACTCTATTTCGTCATATACATCATGAATACCATCCAACGCACTTTTCACAGACGCCGTTGGTCCTACGACAAAAAAGCTATGGTCTGTGCCCATACCGCAGATCTCTGTTTTTTCTTTAAAACGAAGCTCCATATGACAATACAGATCATCGAATTTTCCATGAAGCTGCATCAAAAACAGGCTGCGGCCTTTGGGAAGTGTCACTTCTATTTCCCGGTGAGCATCCGTTACTTCATAAATGGTATTTCCGATTCTGAAAGTACCAATCATCCCATTCCACGTTCTGTTGGGGAAAGAAATGATGCCGGTTTTCTCGCTGTCACTGTGAAACTCACAGCCAATATATCCATTCATGGTTGTTTCATCTGCATCTTTTCGATCCATAAAAAATGTGGTTCGTGTGTTGATCGTGATCACCTGGCAGTTTTTGCTTACATCTTCCAGGCTGATGATCTGCTCCGGATACACTGAGCGCTCCCGGAAGGAACGAATCGGTCTGGGCTTCAGGACTCTTTCCTGCACTTCGCATACGCCTGATTCCTCCCAGTTTTCCTGCCAGCTTCCTGCCCATTCCGAATCAAATTTTCGTGCATCGTAATAATCTGTAAATCCCAGATTTACATTTCTCTTTGGCACATATGGCAAGCTTCCGAAGTCACGGCAGCATTTCACCTTTTCGTCGGATTCTGCGATTACCTGATGATCGCTCAGGACTTCAAATCGTAGTCTTCCATCCTCAAGAACAGTCTGATAGGTGGACCATCCATAATTCCATACTTCGATTCCAAGTATGTTTTCTCCGGAATGAAGATATTTCTCAATTCCATAAGTATCAAAAAAGCTTTCTCCTTTTGCACTGCGGATCGGTCCGTTTCCAACATGGCTTCCGTTTACATAGACGGCATATTTTGTAACAGCAGCAATATTCAGAATGCATGATTTCATTTCTTC
>CAMBYR010000225.1 GCA_945872375.1 uncultured Blautia sp.
CAGAGCATTGCGCATCTGGAAAAATACTTCCCCGGCAAGGGAGAAGAATATGCTGCAAAGCTTCGTGACTGTACGATTGCTCTTTACAAAAAATGTGCAGATTATGCCCTGACCCGCGGCATCATCATTGCAGATACCAAATTTGAATTCGGTCTGGACGAAGAAGGCAACCTTGTGATCGGCGACGAAATGCTTACTCCGGACAGTTCCCGTTTCTGGCCGGCAGACGGATATGAACCGGGACATGGTCAGCCATCCTTTGACAAACAGTTTGCCCGCGACTGGCTCACCGGAAATCCCGAAAATGACTGGACACTTCCCCGGGAAATCGTGGACAAGACCATCGATAAATATCTGCAGGCATACGAAATGCTTACCGGAGAATCTCTTTAATCAGCGACAAACGTCCCGGGGAAAAATCCCCGGGACGTTTCATTTTTTTGATTAATCTGCTTTCAGGATCATTTCCAGTACATGTTTCGCACAATACTCCAGATCTGCCCGTGTAATCAGCCCTTTTTCCAGAGCTTCCATTACTCTCTCCGGGAATCCGCTTCCCATCTTGATATCATTTCCTGCTTTCAGCTCTTTGTAGTGCTCTCCCTTTGTCCACCAGTCAGTCGTCACAACTCCCCGGAATCCCCATTCTCCACGAAGAATTCCTTCCAGAAGATCCCTGTTTTCCGATGCACGGCAGCCATTGATTCTGTTGTAGGAAGTCATCAGCACCCATGGCTGTGATTTTTTCACAATAATTTCAAAGGCTTTCAGATAAATCTCTCTGAGGGCACGTTCTGATACACGGGAGTCACTGTTTTTCCGGTTCGTTTCTTTGTTGTTGCAGGCAAAATGCTTCACAGTAGCTCCGATTCCCATGGACTGAATTCCCTCAACCATGGAAGCTGCCATTTCCCCAGCCAGGAACGGATCCTCTGAGTAATATTCAAAGTTTCTTCCGCAAAGAGGACTTCTGTGAATATTCACAGCCGGTGTCAGCCAGATGGAAATATTATTCTCTTTCACCTCTTCCGCTCCGGCGCGTCCTACCTGATAAACAAGCTCCTTATTCCAGGTACATGCCAGCATGGAAGCACAGGGCCATGCAGTCGTGCAGACACCGCATTCCGGATTGATTCGAAGACCTGCAGGACCATCTGCTGTCATCAGATTCGGCACTCCGTAATCCGGAAGATTTCCGAAACCAAAGGTATTGGCAACGCCTCTGTTTGGATGTCCGCCCAGAATTTCTGCTAGATCCTCATCGGAAAGCTGCGCCATAAATTCTTCCAGTCCTGCTTTTCCTTCTGCCACATCTTCCAGAAGGATCTTCTCCTCCGGTACTTCCGGCCACATTTGATAATGTCCTTTTGCACGGATAGCCGGAGACATTCCCTCAGGATCATAGTCCGGCCAGCCAAGACCATTTTCCATATAATCATAGGGTTCTTTCTGAGGAAGCTCTTCAAAACTTCCGTCACTGCACATTCTTTTCTTCAGTTCTCTGGGGCCGCTCTGCCCGGAAAGCTGCTCCGTTACCAGATTTTCTTTTATCTCCCATACAAAGTCCAGAACCTGTCCGTCGCGTACGGAATTTCCCAGGAAGAAACGATAAGCGCCTTTTTCCAGAACGTAGGCAGAACGCGCGATTTTTCCAAGGTCATCGTAGGATGCCATGGCATTTACCGGGAAGGTCAGTGTCAGCACCTGGGTCTCTCCCGGTTTCAGACTTTTTGTTTTTTCAAAAGCAGCCAGTTCTCTTGCCGGCTTGCCAAGAAGACCGCATGGTGCAGAATAATAAAGCTGAACGACCTCTTTTCCTTCGCGGCCACCGGTATTGGTTACCTGAACGCCCACGGAGATCAGTCCGTTTTTCTCTCCTGCCCAAAGGGTCTCCATCGAAAATTCCGTATAGGAAAGACCGAATCCAAAGGGATAATTGACTTTTTCCGCTGCACCCTTCAGCGTCTCAAAATAGCGGTAACCCACATAAATATCTTCCGTATACTCTACATAATCCGGAGAATCGTGAAAATTCTCGGAGAATGGATAGGCTTCCAGACTGTCCGCAAAAGTATCTGCCAGCTTTCCGGACGGATTCACATCTCCCAGAAGGACGTCTGCCATAGCAAGTCCGCCTTCCATTCCGCCCTGCCATGCCATCAGAACAGATTCGATTTTATCATTATAGGCAAACCAGGACGTATCCACCATGCCGCCCACATTCAATACCACGATCACATGAGGAAATGCAGCCGTTACCTTTTCAACCATGGCAGTTTCTCCTGCCGTCAGACAGAAATCTCCATTTTCAAAAACACGACTGTTAAGCTCGGCCTGCATGGCTTCTGAAGCCACCTGTCCCTTATAGGGAACGCTTTTTCTGTCCCATCCCTCTCCGGAAAAACGGCTGATCACGATCAATGCCGTGTCGGTAAAGGTTCGCGCGCCCTCCAGAAGCTCTGATGGCAGTTCCGGCTCTACAGCCATACCGGGCACAGCACCGCCCTGATACTGTTCTGCCACATTGTTCCGGTAAAAGTCTGCCAGCGGTTCATAGACAGCTGCCGGATGTTCCCGCATTTTCAGGCCATCATACAGATTTCTGATATGGGATACGGTCACATCACCGCTTCCGCCGCCTCCTTTCACATAATCAAACACTCCTTTTCCGAAAAGAGCCAACGGTTTTTCCGTACTGACCGGAAGGATACCGTTCTCATTTTTCAGAAGTACCATACCCTCACCGCCTGCTTTTCTTGCCAGGGCAAGATGCTCCGGACATGCCGTCACCCTGATCTGACGGTCTCCCAGCGGAAGATTCGGCTGATAATTTGCTCTTGTCCATTTTTTCATGATCAGTTTCTCCTTTTCTTCTGATACGATTTATTTTCCGTATTATAACACATTTTCCCGGTATTTACTTGTTTATTGGTTCGAAATAGTAACACAAAATCCTTCCTTTGTTGTTATTGTTCAGAGGCAATGTCATTTACTTATCCAATGTTTCTGAAAACTCCCTGCCGGTCGGATTCCGATCAGCAGGGAGTTTTATTTCTCATCTGTACTTTGAGTATGTTATCATTAGAATTCCATAGAATTCCTCCGCTTTACTCAAATGAAACAAGTTACTTATACTTTTTCGTCTATGCGAGATTCAAACTCTGGTATAGATTTCGCAGCAGCCGCATTTTTCAGATAAAAGCGCAGAACATCAAGATCTTTTTCTTCAAGGATTTTTTTCGCAGCTTTTCCGGTACTATTCCCAGATCAGATAACAGATCAATAATATCTTCCGCTTTTCCTTCC
>CAMBYR010000226.1 GCA_945872375.1 uncultured Blautia sp.
GTCAGAGGATTCCGGGAACCGGGATAGCCTGTTCCAAGGATTCTGGGAAGTGCACTCATGACCAGCAGGAGGGGGATGGCACCGTATTTTTCTAATACTTCTGACAGAATGGGGAGAAGAATGATAAATACAGAGGCAGCGCCCATGTACCACCATACGGCAGTAAGGGTCGGTGTTCCAAACAGCGGTGCGAAGCCCAGTGCTTCCAGCAGCAGATAAATCAGTCCGGGCAGGATTCCATCGGAAAAATAGATTTTAAAGGAAAGTCCCAGCAACACCTGATTCATGATAAAGCAGCCTGCCGCAACAAACCAGAACCCGCTCAATGTTTTCAGGATCCGAGTGAAGATCCACCGGGTGATTTGCCCGGGATGGTGCTCTTTCAGGGAAAACCAGGACTGATATAATCCGTATCCGCTGATAAAAGCGAAGATGCAGACGCATACTTTGCAGTATCGGACAATTTCTGTTACCACATTTTGCGGAAATGGGAAATAGCTGATCCTGTACATCTCGTAGGAATCCGGACTGGAGAAGCAGTGGTAAAATACGAGAAGGAGGATGGCAATACCCTTGAGTGCAGCGGAGTCTTTTTTGGAGAAGGAATGTGCTGCCATTTTTTTTACTCCAGATTTCCGGGACCAAAGCCCAGGGGAAGAAGCTCTTTGAGAGTAAATTTTGTGTAATGGGTCTCATCTGTCGCAAGGATAATCTGAAAGGTTTCCGGATTACAGAATTCCATCATGACCTGCCTGCAGACACCGCAGGGAGGTGCATATTCTTCCAGCCTGCCGTCTTTTCCTCCTACGATGCAGATGGCTTCAAATTCAAGCTCTCCTTCACTGACAGCCTTGAAAAAAGCGGTACGTTCCGCACAGTTGGTGGGTGTGTATGCGGCATTTTCGATGTTGCAGCCGCGGTATAATTTCCCGCTTTTTGTGAGAAGAGCGGCGCCTACCCGGAAATGAGAGTATGGACTGTAGGAATACTGCATAGCTGCGATTGCTTCCTGAATCAATTGAGCAGTGTTGAAGTTATTTTCCATGAAAAAGGATGCTCCTTTCTGTTATTTATTTTTATCCCGACGGGTTATAATACGAAGGGTTTCTACAAAAATTATAGAATATAGCTGTTTTATCGTCAATGTAATTTTTCAATGTAATCGTTTCCCGATCCTATGAAAAAACAAATTAGCACTCGAGCTCATAAAGTGCTAACAAAATACTTGACACAGGAAAAAAGAAGTGTTATAGTTCACCTAGAACAAGAAAAAACAGTTTCCGGGCAGCAAAAGAAAGCTGGCCGTAAGATAAAAAGGAGGAAAGCCCATGAATATCAGTAAATTTACACAGAAATCCATTGAGGCGGTCCAGAACCTGGAAAAAGTCGCATACGAATACGGCAACCAGGAAATCGAACAGGAACATCTGCTGTACACCCTTCTGACACAGGAAGACAGCCTGATCCTGAAGCTGATCGAAAAAATGGAGATCAATAAGGAATACTTTTTAAATACAGTAAAAAAAGCGCTGGATGCAAGGGTAAAGGTATCGGGCGGAGAGCTGCGCTTCGGTCAGTATCTGAACAAAGCACTGGTCAGTGCGGAAGATGAAGCAAAGGCTATGGGAGATGAATACGTCTCTGTTGAGCACCTGTTTCTCTCAATCCTGAAGCAGCCGTCTCCCAGCGTGCAGAAGATCCTGAAAGAGTTCGGCATCACCAGAGAACGCTTCCTTCAGGCACTTTCCACAGTCCGGGGCAACCAGAGAGTCGTCAGCGACAATCCGGAAGCCACCTATGACACGCTGAATAAATACGGCGAAGAGCTGGTGGAAAAGGCCAGGAATCAGAAGCTGGATCCTGTCATTGGCCGTGATGCAGAAATCCGGAATGTGATCCGGATCCTTTCCCGAAAAACAAAAAACAACCCCGTCCTCATCGGAGAACCCGGCGTAGGAAAGACGGCCGCAGTGGAAGGCCTGGCTCAGCGAATTGCAGCAGGAGATGTGCCGGAGGGACTGAAAAACAAAAAGCTGTTTGCTCTGGATATGGGAGCCCTTGTGGCAGGAGCAAAATACAGAGGCGAATTTGAGGAACGACTGAAAGCTGTTCTCGAGGAAGTGAAGAAGAGCGAAGGAGAGATCATCCTTTTCATTGATGAGCTTCATCTGATCGTAGGCGCCGGAAAGACCGACGGAGCCATGGATGCAGGCAATATGCTGAAACCTCTTCTGGCAAGAGGAGAGCTTCACTGCATCGGTGCCACCACACTGGATGAATACAGACAGTATATTGAGAAGGACGCGGCACTGGAACGGCGTTTCCAGCCTGTTACCGTGGATGAGCCCACAGTGGAGGATACCATCTCCATTCTTCGTGGATTAAAAGAACGCTATGAGGTTTATCATGGTGTAAAGATCACAGACGGCGCCCTTGTGGCAGCAGCTACGCTGTCTCACCGTTACATTACCGATCGTTTTCTGCCGGATAAGGCCATTGACCTGGTGGATGAGGCATGTGCCCTGATCAAGACCGAACTGGATTCCATGCCCACCGAGCTGGATGAACTGCGCAGAAAGATCATGCAGCTGGAAATCGAGGAATCTGCTCTGAAAAAGGAAACCGACAGCCTGAGCAGAGAGCGTCTGGAGGATATTCAGAAAGAGCTGGCAGAGCTTCGGGATGAGTTCAACAGCCAGAAGGCGCAGTGGGATAATGAAAAACATTCGGTAGAGAAGCTGCAGAAGCTTCGCGAACAGATCGAAGAGGTCAACAAACAGATTCAGAAAGCACAGCAGAACTACGATCTGGAAAAGGCTGCACAGCTTCAGTACGGAGAACTGCCAAGGCTTCAGCAGCAGCTGGAGATTGAAGAACGAAATGCGAAAGAAAATGAGCGCCAGCTTGTTCATGAAGCGGTTACCGATGACGAGATCGCAAAAATCATTTCCCGCTGGACCGGTATCCCTGTGGCAAGACTTACCGAGGGAGAAAGGGCAAAGCTTTTGGGACTGGAAGATCAGCTCCACAAACGTGTGGTAGGCCAGGACGAAGGCGTCCGGAGAGTAACCGATGCGATCCTCCGTTCCAAGGCAGGCATCAAAGACCCTACAAAACCCATTGGCTCCTTCCTGTTCCTGGGCCCTACCGGTGTAGGAAAAACAGAGCTTGCCAAAACTCTGGCTGAAACACTGTTTGATGATGAGCAGCATATGGTGCGTATCGACATGAGTGAGTCCATGGAGAAATATTCCGTGTCCAGACTGATCGGAGCACCTCCCGGATATGTGGGATATGAG
>CAMBYR010000227.1 GCA_945872375.1 uncultured Blautia sp.
GGCTGGGCGGCGGAATCGGTACCCGTGGCCCCGGTGAGAAAAAGCTGGAAACAGACAGGCGTCTGATCCGCACCAGGATCAGTGCGCTGAAGGAAGAGCTTGCCCAGGTGGAAAAACATCGTACACTTCTTCGCACAAGGCGTACTGCCGGAAATATGAAAACGGCCGCCATCGTAGGCTATACCAATGCTGGAAAATCCACGCTGTTAAATACACTGACAGGGGCGGAGGTACTTTCCGAGGACAAGCTGTTTGCCACGCTGGATCCCACCACCAGAGCACTGGTTCTGCCGGATGGCCAGCAGCTCCTTCTGACAGATACCGTCGGATTTATCCGAAAGCTTCCCCATCATCTTGTAGAAGCTTTTAAAAGTACGCTGGAGGAGGCAAAATATGCCGATTATATCATCCATGTGGCAGATGCGTCCAACCCTCAGGCGGAGATGCAGATGCACGTGGTATATGAAACACTCCGGCAGCTTGGCGCAGAAGGGAAAAAAGTCATCACTCTGCTGAACAAGCAGGATCTTGCCCAGGGAGTCTCCATTCGTGATTTCCGGGCGGACTACACTCTGAAGATTTCTGCAAAGACAGGCCAGGGACTGGAGGAACTGCGCGGACTGCTTTCCAGAATTTTATCAGAAGACCAGATCTACATCGAACGGTTGTTTCCTTATCAGGAAGCAGGGAAAATACAGCTGATCCGGGAATATGGACAGCTTCTGTCTGAGGAATACACGGAAAGCGGAATATCCGTGAAGGCAAGGGTTCCTATGGAGATTTACCCCAAAGTAAATTGATACAGCGAATGTATGAACCGACTTTCGGAGTCATAAATGAACACCATATTGTGTGTTAACAGAAACGTAACACAAGATATGGTGTTTTCTTATTGACGGAAAGATGAGACCATGATAGAATAGGTCTACAGCCGCGAAAATTCGGAATGCGGAAAAGCCGGTCCGGCGGATCGGTTTTCTATGATTTACGGGCACAAAAGGGAGGAACGCCATGTTTCAGGTAGTAAAACGTGATGGCGAGATTGCTGATTTTTCCATGGGAAAGATCACGGCAGCCATTGATAAGGCATTTGTTGCAAAAGAAAAAAATTACAGCAAAGACATGATCGATCTGCTGGGCCTTCGTGTAACAGCAGATTTTCAGAATAAGATTAAGGATAATCAGATTACGGTGGAGGACATCCAGGACAGTGTGGAAAATGTTCTGATCCAGGCCGGATACGCAGATGTGGCAAAGGCCTATATCCTTTACCGCAAGCAGAGAGAAAAGGTCCGCAATATGAAATCCACGATTCTGGATTATAAGGAGATCGTAAACAGCTATGTAAAGGTGGAGGACTGGCGTGTCAAGGAAAATTCCACCGTTACGTATTCGGTAGGCGGTCTGATCCTCAGCAATTCCGGTGCGGTAACAGCCAATTACTGGCTGTCGGAAATTTATGATAATGAGATCGCAGATGCGCACCGAAATGCGGATATTCATATTCATGATCTTTCCATGCTCACCGGCTACTGTGCAGGATGGTCCCTGAAGCAGCTGATCCAGGAGGGCCTTGGAGGAATTGAAGGAAAGATCACTTCTTCTCCGGCAAAGCATCTGAGCGTACTCTGCAATCAGATGGTGAATTTCCTCGGAATAATGCAGAACGAATGGGCAGGAGCACAGGCATTTTCTTCCTTTGACACCTATCTTGCTCCTTTTGTGAAGGCGGACAATCTTTCCTATCCGGAAGTGAAGAAATGCATTGAGTCCTTTATCTACGGCGTCAATACTCCCAGCCGCTGGGGAACCCAGGCACCGTTTTCCAACATTACTCTGGACTGGACGGTTCCGGATGATCTGGCAGAGCTTCCGGCTATCGTTGGCGGAAAGAATATGGATTTCAAATACAAGGACTGCAAAAAGGAAATGGATATGATCAACAAGGCCTTTATTGAGACCATGATCGAGGGAGATGCCAATGGCCGCGGTTTCCAGTATCCGATTCCTACGTATTCCATTACCCGGGACTTTGACTGGTCTGATACGGAAAACAACCGTCTGCTTTTTGAAATGACTGCCAAATACGGAACACCGTATTTCTCCAACTATATCAACAGCGATATGAAGCCCAGCGATATTCGAAGCATGTGCTGCCGTCTGCGTCTGGATCTTCGTGAACTGCGCAAAAAGAGCGGAGGATTCTTTGGTTCAGGTGAAAGTACCGGTTCTGTAGGTGTGGTAACGATCAATATGCCGAGAATTGCATATCAGTCCAAGACACCGGAGGAATTTTACCGCAGACTGGATCATATGATGGACATTGCCGCAAGATCTCTGCACATCAAGAGAGAAGTGATCAGCAAGCTTCTGGAGGAAGGCCTTTATCCATATACAAAGAGATATCTGGGAAGCTTCAGCAATCATTTTTCCACCATCGGCCTTGTGGGCATGAACGAGGTGGGCCTGAATGCCTGCTGGCTTGGATGTGATATGACGGATAAACGGACACAGAAATTCACGAAGGAAGTGCTGGAACACATGCGCAGCCGTCTTTCTGACTATCAGGAGGAATACGAGGGCGAGCTGTTTAATCTGGAAGCGACCCCGGCAGAATCCACGGCTTATCGTCTGGCAAAACATGACAGAAAACGCTGGCCGGATATCCGTACG
This sequence comes from uncultured Blautia sp., assembly GCA_945872375.1. GTDB lineage: Bacteria > Bacillota > Clostridia > Lachnospirales > Lachnospiraceae > Blautia_A. The sequence goes on from CAMBYR010000227.1 coordinate 2,674, forward strand.
GCCGGAAGCAAGGGAGATACACCGTACTACACCAACAGTTCTCATCTTCCGGTGGAATTCAGTTCCGATATTTTTGATGCGCTGGATATCCAGGATGAACTGCAGACACTGTATACTTCGGGTACCGTATTCCATGGTTTCCTCGGAGAAAAGCTTCCGGACTGGAAGGCTGCCGCGTCTCTTGTACGCAAGATCGCAGAAAATTACCGTCTGCCCTACTATACCATTTCGCCAACCTATTCTGTTTGCCAGGAGCACGGATATTTAAGCGGTGAACATTTTACCTGTCCGAAATGCGGAAAGAAGGCAGAGGTCTACAGCAGAATTACTGGTTATTACCGTCCGGTTCAGAACTGGAATGACGGCAAGGCTCAGGAATATAAAAACCGTACTCTTTATGACATTACTCATTCCACGCTGAAAAAGGTTCATACCAGTGTGGTGACAATGACGGAGGATGATGTAAAGATTCAGCCGGTAGAAACGCACAGGTACCTGTTTACCACCAGCACCTGCCCAAACTGTAAAATGGCAAAGAAAATGCTGGAGGGAGAAGAACTGGAAATCATCGATGCGGAGAAAAACCCGGAGCTTGTGAAGCAGTTTGGCATCATGCAGG
>CAMBYR010000228.1 GCA_945872375.1 uncultured Blautia sp.
AAATGAAGCGGGACTGCACCGCAAAAATAGCAGAAAATCAGGAATTTCAAAGAAAAATACAAGAATTCCGGATAAGAGACCCAACAAAGGAAACAGGAGGAAACGAACATGATCAAAATTACATTCATGGGAGCAGGAAGCACGGTTTTCGCAAGAAATGTACTTGGAGACTGTATGTGCACACCGGCACTTCGCGAGAGCGAGATCGCACTTTATGATATTGACGAGAAGAGACTGGAGGATTCCAGAATTATCTTAAGTGCCATCAACCACAACGTAAACGAGGACCGCGCAGTGATCAAAACCTATCTCGGTGCCGAGAACCGTAAAGATGCACTTCGGGATGCAGATTTCGTAGTCAACGCCATTCAGGTAGGCGGATATGAGCCATGCACAGTTACAGACTTTGAGATCCCGAAGAAATACGGCATTAAACAGACTATCGCAGATACCCTGGGAATCGGCGGAATCATGCGTGCACTGCGCACCATTCCGGTTCTGGAAGAGTTTGCCCGGGATATGGAAGAAGTCTGCCCGAACACTCTGTTCCTGAACTACTCCAACCCTATGGCAATGCTTACCGGCTATATGCAGCGTTTTACAAAGATCCGTACCGTAGGCCTCTGTCACAGCGTTCAGGTCTGCTCCCAGAAGCTTCTTGAGGGAATGGGCATGGAAGACAAGATTGAGGGACGTACAGAGCTGATCGCAGGTATCAACCACATGGCATGGCTCCTTGAGATCCACGACAAAGACGGAAATGATCTGTATCCGGAGATCCGCAGAATTGCCGAGGAGAAGAATACCTCCGGTGAGAAGCATGAGGACATGGTGCGTTATGAGTATATCCGTCATCTTGGATATTATTGTACAGAGTCCAGTGAGCACAATGCAGAGTATAATCCGTTCTTCATTAAATCCAAATATCCGGAGATGATCGAGGAGTTCAATATTCCGCTTGACGAATATCCGAGAAGATGTATCAAACAGATCGAGGGCTGGGAAAAAGAGCGTGAGGATATCCTCAAGGATGGCAAGATCGGCCATGAGAGAAGTAAAGAGTATGCTTCTTATATCATGGAGGCTGTTGTTACAAACACACCGTACAAGATCGGTGGAAATGTTCTTAACAACGGTTACATCGATAACCTTCCGTCGGATGCCTGCGTAGAGGTTCCATGCTATATCGACGGAACCGGTGTACATCCGGTAAAAGTGGGCAAACTTCCTACACAGCTGGCAGCTATGAATTTATCCAATGTCAGCCCGCAGCTCCTTGCTATTGAGGCAGCAGTGACCAAAGACCGCCAGAAAATCTATCAGGCAGCCATGATGGACCCGCACACAGGTGCAGAGCTGAATATCAAAGACATCCAGGCAATGTGTGATGAGCTGATCGAGGCACATGGGGATTATATGAAGATGTACCGCTAAGGCAGGAAATGATCGGAAGGCAGCAAAAACTTTGAAATAAATATGCAAGGCGGCATATAAAGGCCGGAACACCAGAATGGGGAGGGTGTTCCGGCCTTTCTTTATATGGAACTTTTGATAAATAATAAAAACAACAGATCGCTGTCCAGGTCATGGAAGAACTGGAACGTCAGGGAAAAAAGATCCCGGAAGATGTTGCAGTAACCGGCTATGATAATTCACTATATGCAAGACAGGGACGGGGCATTACCACCATCACCCATCCCCAGGAAAAACTGGGAGAGATGGCGGCAAAGCTTCTCCTGGAAAAGTTAGGCGGTGTGCCTGATGAAGAAAGTACCGTAAAACGTCTGATCCGTCCGGAACTGATCATACGGGGCAGCAGCGTGAAAACAGGAAGAGATTATAAATTCTGGTTTTGCACAGGTTCATAGGATCTTTACGGAGATGAGTGTCTCCGCAAGGTAGCCGAGCATTCCAAGATCATCGTAGAGGAGCTGAATAAATCCGGTGTACTTCCGTTTGAGGTTGTATGGAAACCAACTCTGATCACAAATGAGCTGATCCGTAAAACTTTTAATGATGCCAATGCAGATGAAAATTGTGCCGGCGTGATCGCATGGATGCACACATTTTCCCCGGCAAAATCCTGGATCCTTGGTCTCAAAGAGTATCGTAAACCGCTGTGTCACCTTCATACACAGTTCAATGTGGAGATTCCCTATGACACCATTGATATGGACTTTATGAATGAGAACCAGTCCGCACATGGCGGCCGTGAGTTTGGCCATATGGTAACCCGAATGGGAATCGAGCGTAAGGTCATTGCAGGACACTGGGCAGACAAAAAGGTCCAGGAGCGTCTGGCATCCTGGATGCGTACTGCAGTTGGTATCATGGAAAGCAGCCATATCCGTGTATGCCGTGTTGCGGATAACATGAGAAACGTAGCCGTAACAGAGGGCGATAAGGTTGAGGCTCAGATGAAATTCGGATGGGAGATCGATGCTTATCCGGTTAATGAGATCGCAGAATATGTTCAGGATGTAAGCCAGGGAGATATTGATGTTTTGGTAGAAGAATATTATAATAAATACGATATGATTCTGGATGGACGTGACCCTGAGGAATTTAAGAAGCATGTAGCAGTCCAGGCAGGGATCGAGATCGGTTTTGAGCGCTTCCTCGAGGAGAAAAATTATCAGGCTATCGTAACACACTTTGGTGATCTGGGCTCCCTGAAACAGCTTCCGGGACTTGCAATCCAGCGACTGATGGAAAAAGGCTATGGTTTCGGTGGCGAGGGTGACTGGAAAACAGCAGCTATGGGTATTGAAGCGGTTTATATTGATGGCGATACAACGATCCGGAATCTGCAGAATGAGCTGAGATGGAACAGCATGTATTTCAGCAAATAATAAGGGAGGTTTTTTACAATGGGAGTAAATGAGGCAAAAACAGCAATTCTTGAGAATCGCACGGCTCTTGGCATTGAGTTTGGTTCCACAAGGATCAAGGCAGTTCTGGTGGACGATAAGAACCAGCCCATCGCATCCGGAGCCTATGAATGGGAGAACCAGTATGTGGATGGTATCTGGACATACAGCCTGGAGGAGATCTGGAAAGGTCTCCAGGGCAGTTACCAGGATATGGCAGAAGATGTTCAGAAAAAATATGGAGTGGATCTTACAAGCGTAGGTGCGTTTGGTGTCAGTGCCATGATGCATGGCTATATGCCGTTTAATAAAGACGGAGAACTGATGGTTCCCTTCCGTACATGGAGAAATAATATTACAGGTGAAGCATCTGAGAAACTGATGGAATTATTCCAGTACAACATTCCTCAGAGATGGA
>CAMBYR010000229.1 GCA_945872375.1 uncultured Blautia sp.
TGTCTTTTTCAGGAATACGGCACAGGCAACAAGAGCCAGTACAGACAGAAGCTGGTTTGCAGATCCGAACAGAGGCCAGATTTCCGCATATCCGACTTTGGCCAGCAGATAGGCAAGAACCAGGGTAAGAATCGTTGCAAAATACTTGTTGGTTACGATTTTCAGGAACGGGCTCATGTTCTTTTCATCCACATCGTCATCCATGAAAAATTCCTGGAAGGACAGACGGCCGATACGAGCCACGGAGTCCAGAGACGTAAGGGCAAATGCGGAAACAGCCAGATTGATCAGGGTAAATACCAGATCATGAGGCAGTCCTGCAACTGACAGGAAATTCGCAATGGCTCCGGCAAAGATCTGAGGCTGGGTGGTGAGTCCCTGTGCGGCAGCTTCACCCTTTGCAAAGGAAGCAACGGCGATCAGGGCAATGACAGCCAGCATACTTTCCATGAGCATGGCACCGTAGGATACCGGCAGCATGTTCTTTTCGTTTTTGATCTGTTTGGAAGCGGTACCGGAGGATACCAGGGAATGGAAACCGGAAACAGCTCCGCAGGCGATGGTAACAAAAAGGATCGGGAACAGATACTGTCCGTCCACATTAAAACCGGTAAAGGCTTCCAGGTTACAGGAAGGATTTGCCACAAATACACCGACAACGGCTCCAACGATCATGAAGATCAGAAGATAGCTGTTCAGATAGTCACGGGGCTGAAGCAGTGCCCATACAGGTACCACACAGGCAATCAGAACATAGGCAAAGATGATCAGGTGCCAGGTCGTTCTCGGAAGGTATATCGGGAAATTAAGACCCAGGGCAACGGCAGCTACCAGCATGAGAATGGCGATGGCTGTGTTGATCCATTTGTTCAGCTTTCCGTATTTCAAAATCATTCCCAAAACCACTGCCTCAAGAATGAAAAGCATAGAAGTCGTTGCAACAGCACCGTTTGCGGTTATTTTGGATACTACGCCAGCTTCGTCTGCAGTAAATCCGTTAAAAGTACCGGCAACAACATCTGCAAATGCAGCGATTACCAGAATACAGAACAGCCAGCAGAACAGCAGGAACAGCTTCTTGCCCAGCTTTCCGATATATTCTTCAATAATGTATCCGATGGTACGTCCTTTGTTTTTTACAGAAGCATACATGGCGGCAAAATCCTGTACTGCTCCGAAAAATACACCGCCGATCAGGATCCATAACAGAACCGGAAGCCAGCCAAAGATCGCTGCCTGAATCGGTCCGTTGATCGGTCCTGCACCCGCGATGGATGCAAACTGATGACCAAATACCACATTGGTGTCTGCAGGTACATAATCCACTCCATCCTCCAGTTCGTAGGCAGGAGTTTTTGCTTTGGGGTCGATCCCCCATTTGTTTTGAAGGTAACGGCCGTACAGAAGGTAAGCTCCTCCAAGTACAACAATGGCGATTACCATCATTAAGATTCCACTCATTTCTCTCTCCCTTTCTTTTGTTTTAAGCGATATTGCCGTATACTGTTTTACAACTTTTTGCACAAAAAATCAATAGTTTTTTTAGTAAAATATCACAAGTATTTTTTATCTTTCCAATAAGTATATGGAATGTTATACTATCTGTATTATGAATGGATATCAGATCTGATACAGAAGGAGGAGAACTATGCAGATCTATGTAGATGTAAACGCGGGACGGGATGGAAATGGCTCTTTTGAAATGCCGTTTCGGCGTATCAATGACGCGGCACGCGCTGCGAAACCGGGAGATGAGATTCTGGTGGCTCCCGGAATTTATCGGGAATATGTGAATCCGGTTCACGCGGGAACGGAGAATGCCCGGATATCCTACCGCAGTACGGAACCTCTCGGGGCTGTTATCACAGGTGCGGAGCAGGTGAAGAACTGGGAGCAGTATGAAGGGAATGTATGGGTATGCCGGATTCCCAACAGTCTTTTTGGAGCATATAATCCGTATACCACCTTTGTGTACGGAGACTGGTATTTTGCAAAAGCAGATAAGCATACAGGCTGTGTTTATCTGAATGATAAAGCGCTGTATGAGACATCCTCGCTGGAAGCATGCAAAAGGGGCGAGGTTTATGAATGCAGCTGGGAACCGGAAGCGTCTGTATATAAATGGTATACAGAGCAGGATGAAGAACAGGACGAAACGGTGATCTATGCCAATTTCCAGGGGAAAAATCCCAATGAGGAAAATGTGGAGATCAACGTTCGCCGTGAATGTTTCTTTCCATCTGAAACAGGCGTGAGCTATCTTACGGTCAGCGGCTTTGAGATTACGAAGGCTGCAACCACCTGGGCTCCGCCGGCAGCTTTTCAGGATGGCATGATCGGACCGCACTGGAGCAGGGGCTGGATTATCGAAGACTGTGAGATTTCCAACAGCAAATGTGCGGGAATTTCGCTTGGAAAATATCTGGATCCGGACAATAATCACTATTTTACCTATAAATATGTCAAAAGTCCTACCCAGATGGAGCGGGATGCCGTATGCCGCGGCCAGTATCATGGCTGGCTGAAAGAAAACGTGGGCGGACATATCATTCGCCGAAACAATATCCATCACTGTGAACAGGGCGGAATCATCGGGCGTATGGGAGGTGTTTTCAGCATTATTGAGGACAACCACATTCATCATATTAATAACATGATGGAACAGGGCGGCGCGGAAATTGCCGGTATTAAAATGCATGCGGCCATTGATGTCATTATGCGCCGGAATCATATCCATCACTGTACCATGGGAATCTGGTGCGACTGGGAGGCACAGGGTACGCGCCTGACCCAGAACCTTCTTCATGATAATCAGAGGCCTCCGTTTGCAAAAACGCTGAAAGGCGGCATGATGTCCCAGGATATTTTTGTGGAGGTCAGCCATGGACCGACGCTGATTGACAACAACATCCTGCTTTCCGAGGCAAGCCTTCGGTTTGCTACCCAGGGAGTGGCCATGGTGCATAATCTGATCTGCGGTGCATTGACCTGTGTGGGGGAGGGCACCGGACCGCGCTATACGCCTTACCACATTCCGCATCGCACAGAGGTGATGGGCTTTATGACCTTCCTTCACGGAGATGACAGATTTTACAATAATATTTTTGTCCAGAAATGGCCTTCTGAAGATGTGATCATCCCCCATGATTCCGATGATGGATTTGATCTGGAAAATCGTGCTGCCGGAACCTGGATGTTTGATGAATATCCTACCTATGAGGAATGGATTTCCCAGTTCGATTTCAGCCGCCCTGCGGATATGAAGCAGCTG
>CAMBYR010000230.1 GCA_945872375.1 uncultured Blautia sp.
GCTTTTGAGCAGGTGGATGTCAATCTGATCTATGCCGGAAGGACGCTGGGGATGAGTGAACGGAGGATTTTCTGGAAGGTGATCATTCCCGCGGCGGCTCCCGGAATTGCGTCCGGAACGGTTCTTGCCTTTGCCAGGGCGATCGGAGAGTATGGAGCCACTTCCATGCTGGCTGGAAATATTCTGGGCAAGACAAGGACGGTGTCTGTAGCGATCGCATCGGAAACGGCAGCAGGCAACTTTGGAACGGCTGCCTTCTGGGTGTGTGTGATCGTGGTGATTTCCTTTGTGATCGTGGCGCTGATCAATATTGTTTCCGGTAAAAGCATGAAAACGAGAAGGTGGATCTGATGGCGATTTATGTGGATATAGAAAAGAATTTCCGGGGCTTTTCCCTTCGGGTAAAACTGGAATCTGTTTCTTCTGCGATGGGGATCCTCGGGGCTTCCGGAAGCGGAAAAAGCATGACCCTTCGCTGTATCGCGGGAATTGAGACGCCTGACAGGGGCAGAATTATTGTCAATGGAAATACCGTGTTTGATTCGGAGCAGAAGATCAACAAAAAGCCGCAGGACCGCAGAATCGGATATCTTTTTCAGAATTATGCGCTGTTTCCTTCCATGACTGTGCGGGAGAATATCGGATGCGGTTTTCGTGGAAATAAAAAGGAAAAAGAGAGCAGAATCAGTGATTTTATCCGGAGATATCAGCTTGAGGGGCTGGAAAAACGGTATCCGGCCCAGCTTTCCGGAGGACAGCAGCAAAGGGTGGCTCTTGCAAGAATGATGATCGGTGAGCCGGAAATGATTCTTCTCGATGAACCTTTTTCTGCGCTGGACGGATATCTGAAGGAAGTGCTTCAGAAGGATATGCAGCAGTTTCTGAAAACATATTCCGGTGAAATGATCATGGTAACGCACAGCAGGGACGAGGCCTATCGTTTCTGTAAAGAGCTCACTCTTTTGAAGGATGGAAAGGTGCTGACATCAGGAAATACAAAAGGCCTTTTTGAACATCCGGGGCTTGTGGAGGCTGCAAGACTTACCGGCTGCAGAAATTTTTCCAGAATTGAACGGCTGGACGATCATCTGATCTGGGCGCTGGACTGGGAAATGAAGCTGAAAACGGCTGAGAAGGTGGAAAACGATCATGGTTTTGTGGGAATTCGAGGTCACTGGATCTGTCCGGGAGAGGAGAAGCAGGAGAATACCTTTCCCTGCCAGATGGTCGAAGATATGGAAACCACCTTTGAATACCAGTATCTGGTGAAAAAAGTGGGCGCAGAGGAGGCGGAGCCTCTCTGGTGGATGTACCCGAAAAGCAGTTTCCGGGATAAAACGAAAGAGCAGTTTCCTGACTGTCTGCGTCTTCCGCCGGAGCATCTGATGCTTTTGAAGGAATGAGTTGCTGTAAAAGATTTAAGGATAAAAACGGATCCGGCCCGGAAAGTTTGATTTTCCGGTGTCCGGATCCTGTTTTTTGCGCTGATTCCGTATTTTCCGGAGAGGCATAAAGCATTATACGGTTACTGTTCGGCAGAGGGATTCTGGCGGGAATAGTTGATGTAGTCGGATACCATCATGGTCATTTTGAACGTAAGGGCATCCTCGAAGGTGCGGATATCCAGCCCGAATTTTTTCTGCAGCTTTTCAAAACGGTACACCAGCGTATTTCTGTGAACATAAAGCTGGCGGGAGGTCTCGGAAAGATTCAGGTTGTTTTCGAAGAAAATCCGGATAGTTCCAAGGGTTTCTTCGTCAATGGATTCCAGAGAGCCTTCCTGAAAAATTTCGTCCAGGAACATTTCACATACCGATACAGGAAGCTGGTAGATCAGTCTTCCGATACCCAGGCGGTTGTAGCCAAAGACATTTCTGTCGGCATAAAAGATTTTGCCGACTTCCATGGCCATTTTTGCTTCGCGATAGGCATTGGCAAGATCCTGAAGACCTTCCGCCGTATTGCTGTAGGACACCCATGCAGAGGTCATAGCCTCTGTATTCAGCATATCCACCAGCATAAATGCAAGGTTTCGGATGTCTTCATAATTATCTGTGGACTGGAGTTCGCGTACAATGATAATTCCGCTGTCATCCATGGAGGTGATAAAATCTCTGGAGCGAGCAGAAAAAATATTGCGGATCATGGCCAGGGCGTGTTCGTCGCTGACTTTTTTTGTTTCCACCAGAAATACGATTCTTCGGGCAGAGGTGCTGATACGAAGACGTTTGGCACGGTTGAAGGCATCCACCTGAGAGTAGCTTCCAAGAAGCAGATTCTGCATAAACGTATTTTTATCGTTTTTTTCTGCGTAGGCTGTAAGCAGGGTCAGAATCTGACAGACGGCCAGCTCTCCGATGGTGGAAACAGCTTCCCCGCTTCCGCGAACCAGAAGAAGATATCCGGAATCACTGTTATCCTGAATTTTATACATGCAGAGGTTGGAATTGGCCCTGCAGAGGGCAGTACCGTCCCGGAAATCGTTCAGGACTTCCTCGGAAGGAAGTTTTTTGTCGCAGGTAGAAGCGAAGACCTGGTTGTCTGCGTCCAGCATGCAGAAATCCAGATGGCTGATTTCCTTCCAGTCTGTAAGGCATTTTGAGAGAATTTGCTGAATGGCCATGAAATCATCCTCCTAATCATTCGTCATAAAATAATTGTAACAAAAAACCCCGGAGAAAACAATCTCCGGGGCATATTTTATTATTGGATTAGTTGGTGATAACCAGTTCGGTTTCTTTGTCGAAGAAGTGAGATTTTTCCATATCGAAATCGAATCTGATAGCATCGCCTGTTTTTGCAGTTGTACGAGGATCAACACGAGCGGTGATCTGAGTTCCGTTTACATCGAAGTACAGGAATACTTCTGCACCAAGAAGCTCGTAAACTTTAACTACAGAAGACATAGCGCCATCTTCTTTATCTGCAACGTCTTCCGGACGGATACCCATAACAACGGTCTTTCCTACATAGCCGCCGTCTTTGAGTGCTTTTGCTTTTTTAGCCGGAACAACAACTTCATCAGTACCGATCTGAGCAACAAGATTGCCGCCTTTTTCTACGATCTTTGCATCCAGGAAGTTCATCTGCGGGGATCCCATGAATCCTGCAACGAACAGGTTGCCCGGTTTCTGGTACAGGTTCTGCGGAGTATCTACCTGCTGAACAACACCGTCTTTCATAACAACGATTCTGGTACCAAGAGTCATAGCCTCTGTCTGGTCATGTGTTACGTAGATGATGGT
>CAMBYR010000231.1 GCA_945872375.1 uncultured Blautia sp.
GAGCTTCTGACAGCAGCAGGGATCACTCCGTATTCCGTGGAGGCAATGTCCTGCTTCATCGCCGGAACCAGATGTGAGCAGGCATTTCTGGCACAGACGGAATCAGAGGGCTTTCCGGAAACCATGTGCTCCTATCACAGAGTTTTTCTGGGAGCGTCCATGACAGGATTGGTACCGAAGCCCAAATGTACCATCTACACAAACCTTGCCTGCGATGGAAACATGATGACGTTTCCTTATCTGAAACAGAAATATCAGATCCCGGGCTTTTATATTGACGTACCCTATGAAAAAAATCAGGATTCCATCAGCTATGTTGCAGATCAGCTCCGTGAGCTGAAGAAATTCCTGGAGGATGTAGGCGGGAAAAAAATCTCCGAGCAGTCGGTACAGCGTGCAGTTGCCAACAGCAATGAAGCGGCCTCCTATTACAGCAGCCAGCTTGCCCTCAGAAAGGATCACGATCCGGTGACTTCCCTGACAAATGAGCTGTATGCGATCTTTATGTGCCATCTTCTGGCGGGCTCAGAGGAATCCCTGAAATACACAAAAATGCTTCTTGAGGATGTGAAGAAGGCACCAAAGGGGGAAGGTCTTCATATTTTGTGGATGCATATGATGCCGTTTTTGCAGGAGCCGGTAAAGGATGTATTTAATTACAGCCAGAACGTGCATATCCGTGCCTGTGATTTTGTTGCAGACGGTTTTCAGCGGATGCAGGCCTCGGATCCTTATGAGGCCCTTGCGGAAAAAATGGTCAATTGCATTTACAACGGAAGTGTGAAGCAGAGGATCCGGCGTGCCCAGGAGCTGGCGAACCTTACAGAGGCAGACGGCGGGATCCTTTTTGCGCATTGGGGATGCAAGGGAACCATCGGAGCTTCCAGCCTGATCAAAAATTCTCTGGAAAATGCAGGACTTCCAACCATGGTCCTGGACGGTGACGGCTGTAACCCGGCCAATTCCAGTGACGGCCAGGTATCCACACGACTTCAGGCATATCTGGAAATGCTGTCAGAAGGTAAGGAGGAAAAACGGTCATGATACATTACGTCTGTAAATATACACCTCTGGAGCTGTTTAAGGGCTTTGGCGAGGAATGTGCGGTTCTTGAGGAAATGCCGGAGAATTTTGAGCTTTCGGACCAGATCGCCCATGCTAATCTCTGTGGCTTCGGAAAATCTGTGATCCAGGCAGTGCTGGAGGGAAAGGTAGAGCAACTTGTTCTTGTTAACTGCTGTGATTCCATGCGCCGTGTGTACGACATTGTGGAAAGTACCGGTAAATGTAAATTTCTGTACATGCTGGACATGCCTCATGAGGATAACGACTGTGAAAAGGTGAAGCTTGCCCAGGGCATCCACCGTCTGAAGAAAGCTTATGAGAAATTTTCGGGGAAAACCTTCGACAGAAGTGGATTTCTGAATGCTTTTTCCCATGAGCCTGTGGATAACGAGCCGTATATCGGTGTTCTGGGTGTCCGTGTCAGCGGCATCCTGGAAAAAATGATCCGGGATAATATCCGCATGGATGTGGAAAACCTGACCTGTACAGGTGGAAGACGTCTTGCAGTGATCCGTGAGGAGCTGGAAAAAATGGAAGACGATGCCATGTTCCTGGCTTATGCGGATGCACTTCTTTCCCAGATGCCCTGCTTTCGTATGAACAACAGCACCCGAAGAAACCGGTTGTATCTGGATCCGAACCTGAAGGGAATCATTTATCATACTATTAAATTCTGCGACTATTACGGATTTGAGTATGCAAGCATCAAGCGTGATATCAAGGTTCCGCTTCTGAAGATCGAGACAGATTTTACAAGCCAGAGTGCAGGACAGCTCCTTACCAGAGTGCAGGCTTTTGCAGAGACCCTGGAAGGCTCTGAGGATATGGACCCATCAAAAGGAATCAGCGAGGAGATAAGGAAAAAAATGGAATCAGGAGTTTATTATGTGGCAGGGATCGACAGCGGTTCCACAAGTACAGATGTTGTGATCCTGGATAAAGACGGAAAAATTAAATCGACCATGATCATTCCCACAGGCGGCGGCGCTATGATGAGTGCAGAGAAGAGCCTGGAGATGGCCGTGGAAAAAGCAGGGATCAGGAAAGAAGATATCGTGCGTATCGTTACTACCGGATATGGACGTGCCTATATTGACAGTGGTGATGACAGTATCACAGAGATTACCTGTCACGCAAAGGGAGCCCATTATCTGAATCCGAATGTGCGTACAGTTATCGACATCGGCGGTCAGGATATCAAGGCGATCAGCATTGACGAGAACGGTGCGGTAAAAAATTTCCTGATGAACGATAAATGTGCAGCAGGAACCGGACGATTCCTGGAAATGATGGCCCGTACTCTTGGACTTTCCCTGGAGGAGATGAGTACCCGTGGCCTGGAGTGGAAAGAGAACGTAGTGATCTCAAGCATGTGTACTGTATTTGCAGAGTCCGAGGTAGTTTCCCTGGTTGCCCAGAATAAGGACGTGGCAGATATCATCCATGGTCTGAATGTATCTGTTGCTTCCAAGGTAGGAGCTCTTGCAGCCCGCCTTGGCAAAAAGAATCCGGGGGAATACATGATGACCGGTGGTGTTGCCAGAAATAAAGGTATCATCCAGGCACTGGAGGAGAAGCTGGGGGCGAAGCTTTATATCTGTGATGAGGCACAGCTTTGTGGTGCGCTTGGTGCGGCACTGTTTGCTTATGAGAAGTGTAATGCGGCACGGTGATCAGATCAGACAAGTTGCCTGCGCAGTGAATGCAGAGTGTGAATATCCTTTTGGTCAGGGGCGGCGTGCCCACTCACTGGGCGAACAGCCACAGTTCTTTCGGAAGTACCGGCTGAAGTGGGAGAGATTTGAAAATCCGCACAGCAGAGCCACCTGTTGAACAGGCAGAGCTTCGTTGGTGAGCAGATTTTTGGCTTTTTCCAGACGGAGCAGATTCAGGTCAGCATGAGGGGTGCTGTCAAAAAAATTCCGGTAACAGGAATAAAACTGACTTTTTTCGAGATTAGCCATGGCGCAGAGCTTTTCTGTTGTCCATGGCTTTTCGTAATTTGTAAGCATTTCCAGACGGATTTTTTGGAACAGGCTGCAGAGCTCCGAGTCTGAAGACTTGCTTGTATCTGTACTGAGGAGTTCCCGCGAGGCTGTGATCATCAGCTGGCAGAGCAGGGCATACTCGTAGTCCC
>CAMBYR010000232.1 GCA_945872375.1 uncultured Blautia sp.
GTCCGCAAGTTTGATCAGAATCACGCGGATGTCCTTTGCCATTGCCAGGAACATCTTACGCAGGTTTTCCGCCTGCAGTTCCACTTTATCCTTGGAATAAGAAAGCTGACCCAGCTTGGTAACTCCGTCCACAAGCAGAGCCACTTCTGATCCGAATTCTTTTTCCACTTCCTCATAAGTCATCCAGGTATCTTCCACTGCATCATGGAGAAGACCTGCTACGATCGTTTCCTTATCCAGCTCAAGATCCGCAAGAATGACTGCTACGCAAAGAGGATGAATAATATAAGGTTCCCCGGATTTTCGTTTCTGATCCTTGTGCGCTTCACTGGCAACTTCATATGCCTTCTGTATCATGGAAATATCTGTTGACGGATGATATTTCTTTACACTGGCGATCAATTCCTGATAAATTACTTCCGGACTTGTAAAATCACTGACGGATTTTACTGCAGCATCGGCTTTTCTGACGGATTCCAGCTTTTCCTTTTCCATCTCCGCTGACATCGGAGTCTGTTCTGAATTATGTTTTTTCTCTGCCATTCTCTCCCTCTATCCGTATGATACAAAAAGTAATTTTTTAATGGTTATTTGCCATCGTAGCAGATCACAGATGACACATCATAATCTGCAAGCTTCTCACGTCCCTTAAGTCCTGCAAGTTCCATAAGAAAAACAATTTTTACAACCTCGCCGCCAAGCTCTTCTATCATTTTTGCAGCAGCCTCAATGGTACCGCCTGTTGCAATAAGGTCATCGATAATCGCAACTTTCTGTCCTGGTTTAATAGAGTCTTTATGCATCTCTATGGTCGCTGTTCCATATTCCAGATCATAGGTTCTGGAAATGGTATCGCACGGCAGTTTGCCTTTTTTACGTACCAGTACAAAAGGTTTATGAAGATTGTAGGCGATCGGCATTCCAAAAATAAAGCCTCTGGACTCTGCTCCCACGATCACATCCACATCCACATCTTTTAAACAGTCCTGCATGGAGTCGATTGCCAGCTTCAGCCCATCGGCATCCTGTAAAATACTTGTGACATCCCGGAAAATAATACCCGGTTCCGGAAAATCCGGAATGCTTCTCACATATTCCTCAATCTTTTTCATTTTATCTTTCACTCCTTACACTGTTTTTTTACATTTTCTGTGTTATATTCTGTTTTATTAAGCATCTTTCTGCGTTGCAGAATATTCCGCCTGCGGCGAATTGTTCCATAAAAAGTAACTGTTCAGTACCTTCACAGTTACAAGAAATCTATAATAGTATAGCATCTTTTTTTTTCAGAATCAATGAAAAACGACATGTATCGGCATTTTCCGATGTTCATACCGGCACCGGAGGCTTCCCATTTCAGCAATAATTCCGGATCACCGCCTGAATCGAAGACCTTCCCTGATAAGTATTGATTTCCGGATAATAGATAACAGATATGGTTTCCTTTGTTTTCGTAAATGCCTGAAATGCTTCTGCATCTCCAAAATACACAGCTTCCGTTACGATTCCTTTTCCATCCATCAGCTGCATCTTTGCTACATTTCGATTTTTGCCCAAAATCCTCAGTCCTAAAACACGAAGGCCTTTTTCAGCAAACAAAGGCTTTGAATTTCCCTTCCCAAAAGGCTCCAGTATGGAAAGCTGTTTCACCAGAGGCTCTGTAACATAGGAAAGAGGCATTGGCACATCAATTACGATTTTCGGGATCAGATCCCCCTCTGTCAGGGAACAGTTTTCATTCACGCGTTTCCGGAATGCCTCCAGTTTCTCTTCCTTCATCGACAGGCCTGCCGCCATTGGATGACCTCCGAACTTTTCCAGAAGATCTGCACATTTCACCAGTTCCTCGTACATGGAATAGCATTCAATGGATCGGCCGCTTCCCTTAATCCCAGTTTCCGCCTTTGTCAGCACGAATACCGGCTTATGAAAACTTTCCCGGATCCTTCCTGCAATGATTCCTGCAAGGCTCTCATGACATTCGGGAAGATACAGCACCAGCACACGATCCTTTCCTGCATCCGTTTCCAGAACCAGTCGTTCCGCTTCCTTTCGTCCCTGCTCCGTCAAAGCTTTTCTGCTTTCATTGAGAGCTGTCAGATCCCCTGCGATTCTGGCAGCCGTCATAGGGTCCTCTGACAGAAACAGTTCCAGAGATCGTGCGGCCGTATCCAGCCTTCCGCTGGCATTGATACAGGGCCCCAGCACAAAGCCAACATGGTAGGAGCTGATTGCTTTTCCGTCAAGACCATTGGCATCGATCAGCGCCTTCAGACCCGCATTCTGCGTGTGGGCAATCTTTTCCAGTCCTTTTTTCACAATGATCCTGTTTTCTCCCTGAAGATCCATCACATCTCCTACCGTTGCAATGGCCGCAAATTCCAGAAATTCCAGATATTCTTTTTCCGAAAGCCCAAATGCCGCATAAAGAGCTTGTGTCAGCTTCCATGCCACCACCGCCCCGCAGATGTTTTTGTTCGGATAGGGGCAATCCGGCTGTTTGGGATTGATGACCGCGTCGGCTTCCGGTACACGGTAAATTCGCCTGTTCTCCTTTTCCTCAAAAGGAATTTCATGGTGATCCGTAACGATCACCGTCATTCCCAGTTTCCTTGCAAGCTGAATCTCTTCCAGGGCAGAAATCCCGTTATCGCAGGTAACGATCGTATCCACACCGTCCCGGCAGGCTCTTTCGATCAGTTCCCGATGCATTCCGTATCCGTCTGCAATTCTGTCGGGAATATAGGTATCCACCTTTGCCCCCAGTTTTCTAAGGGCTTTCAGAAGGATATACGTGGACGTCACTCCATCAATGTCATAGTCTCCGATAATTCGGATCTTCTGTTTGTTTTGTATCTTTTCCCGCAGGATTTCCAGCGCTTCGGAAATTCCTTTCATTTGCTCCGGCGACGGAAGATCATCCAGAGTCCCGGAAAGATACATACGGATATCGTCAATTTCCTGTATGTCTCTGTTTCTGATCAGCCGTGCAATCACCGGATCAATACCAAACATTTCTCCAATTTTCTGAAAATCTGCCCTTTTGGCAGCAACCACCCATTTTTCCATCGATTCTCCTCTGTTCCTTCATCCTGATCAACTGCTTTGCATGACACAGGAAATTTCTCTGTCCCTCCTGCATCATGCAAAACATCCCGGAACAGAATCC
>CAMBYR010000233.1 GCA_945872375.1 uncultured Blautia sp.
CCCCTGCATTGGAATCCTTCAGAATTTCCAGACGGCGTTTCCGCTCCTGCCAGGAACTCATGGCATCTGAAGTATCCAAAAGACCGTCCACGTGGATTCCTCCCGTGACAATTACCGGAATGAGCACCAGCACAACAGCCACAAATGACGGATGGAATCCCAACATGGATCCCGCCAGAGAAATCCCGTAGCTCAGTGCCCCTACGACTGCTCCGATAAACGGAAAAAAGCAGAACATATATTTCATATTTTCTTTTGTCCACTCTGCCTGAGGCACTGGGATTTTGGAAAACATGGCAAATGCAATTTTAAAGCTATTCCAGAGACATTTCATGAAACAATATCCACCTTTTCTGATTCCCTGCCGCGCTGATCCTTGTGATAAACAGGGATTCCATATACAACTTCTGTTACAAGATCAGCCACAGCACCTATTTCCTGATTTATCTTTCCAAGATATTCCTGATAACGGACCGTTTCTGCCTCATAAGGAAACGCATCCGAAAAAATCTCGTTAGTGACGATCACCACATGACGGGCTTTTTTCCGGAGATGCTCCACACCCTTCAGAACAGCAGAAACCGTGTGTTCTCCTGCACCATTTTCCTGAAACATCTCATTTGCAGTCAGATTTGACATACATTCCAGAAGAACAACGCTGTCTTCCCCGATTTCCAGAGAAGCCAGTCCCGTATAGCACTCCACTGTCTCAAACCCTTTGCCTGCACGCATTTTTCTATGACGTTCGATTCTCCGGTGACTCTCTTCATCAAAGGGATACATGGTAGCTATGTAAATTCTGCGTCCTTCTCCCAGAGAGAGGACAAGATCCTCCGCCCAGGCGGATTTCCCGCTTCCGCTTCCGCCGGTAACCAGGGCCAGCATTATTTCAGCTCCTGATACTGTTCTACCTGGATATCGTCAAAGGTACTCAGTTTGTTATAAAGCATAGCTCCCAGATCAAGAAACGGTACAAGAGTAATGGCACCGGTTCCTTCTCCAAGACACATATCTGCATGGAGTACTGCCGTTTTTCCAAGGCTTTTCAGGATCAGATGCGCTGCCGGCTCCTTCGACACATGTGAAGCGATCATATAATCCAAAGCTCCCGGACAGATCTTTGCAGCGATCAGTGCCGATACGCAGGAAATAAATCCATCCATCAGCACCGGCATCCGAAGTGCGGCTCCTCCTAAAAAGACACCTGCCATTCCGGCAATATCAAATCCCCCGACTTTTGCAAGGACATCCAAAGGATCTTCCGGGTCCGGGTGATTGACCTCAATCGCTTTCTCAATCGCATGAATCTTTCTGACAAGCCCTTCACTGGAAAGACCTGCGCCTCTTCCCGTCATACTCTCCACCGGCTGACGAAGAAGAACGGATGCCACCGCACTGCTTGTGGTGGTATTTCCAATTCCCATTTCTCCCGTTGCCAGCAGCTTATATCCTTTTTCATGAAGCTCCTCTGCCATGTGGATTCCGGCTTCTATAGCTTTGATCGCCTCTTCCCGGGTCATGGCGGGGCCCTTTGTCATATTTTTTGTTCCATACGCTACTTTATGATCTGTACGAACTGTGGTGTCTGTAACCATTCCCACATCCACCGGATGTACGTCCACACCGTATTTCTGACACATCAGACAAACAGTACTGATTCCGGCCTGAAAGTTATCTGCCACAATTGCCGTCACTTCCTGTCCGGTCTGGGTCACACCTTCTTCTACCACACCATTATCTGCACACATGGCAACCAGTGCCTTTTTTTCAATATCAACAGACAGATTTTCTGTGATACCGGCAATCTGTATGATCAGATCTTCCATTTTTCCAAGGGAATGTAAAGGCTTTGCAATACTGTCCCAGCGCTTTGCCGCTCCTTTCATAATCTCCTGATTCAGAGGCTTAATCCGCTGTATTGTCTCTTCCAGTGTCATGTTGTTTCCCCTTTCCTGTTGTAAATACAAAAAATTTGCTGAAGAAATAATTGGTCACCATTACCAGAAACTGTACCAGAAATTTTCCAGCCATATCATTCATTTTTATCACGGATACCAGCAGCCAGACACCTGCCAGCTCCATTCCCATGGTGACAAGTCTGGCGCTGATAAACTTTCCAAACGGACGTATATGATCCTTCCACGTTTCACATGCATCCTGAAAAACAAACCGCGAATTTACCACATAGGCAAACAGAATTGCCAGTATAATGGAAATCAGATTTGCCGTATTCAGCTCCACCTGAAATAATCTCAGAAGATAAAAACTGACAAGATTTACCAGTGTGGTGCATCCGCCAAAAAAAATATATCGTATAACAGAACTTTCATACAATCTCAGTATCTGTTTTTTCATTTGCTCCTCCCGCAGGTATTTTCCTCTGTTCGTTTCTTCTCCGATGCATCTCCCCGCTGTATGGCGGAGATAATATAACGGGGCCTGTGTTTTACCTCTTCATATATTTTGGCAATATAAAATCCAATAATACCCAGACTCATCATCACGGTGCTTCCGATCAGAAGCAGAACGATCAGAATGGTCGTATAGCCCTCCACAGCATGTCCATGAAAATACTGAAACAGCGAGTAAGCTGCAAGGATTACAGAAAACAGAAAACATGCAATTCCGGCTATCGTCACAAGCTGGAGGGGCATGGCCGTAAATGCCACAATGTTGGTAAAGGCATATTTCAAAAGGGACCAGGGGGACCACTTGGATACGCCCGCTTCCCGCTCCTGAACCTCAAATTCCACAAAAGCAGTACGAAATCCCACCCAGGATGATGTGGCACGAAAAAACATGTTCCTTTCCGGCATGGATAAGATACTGTCCACTGCTTTTCTGTCCATTAATTTGAAATCTGATGCATTCTGCATATTCACACCGGTAGCCTTTGTCATGATTCTGTAAAACAGGCCTGCTCCTTTTTTATACAGAAGCTTTTCCTTTCCCCGGCTGCTTTTCACACCTTCGATAACCTCATATCCATCCTTCCATAAGCGATACATTTCCAGAAGGACCTTCGGCGGATGCTGCAGATCACAGTCCATTACCGCAACTGCATCTCCTCCTGCCTGAGCAAGGCCGGCATAAATCGCAGACTCCTTCCCGAAGTTTCTGGAAAAATGA
>CAMBYR010000234.1 GCA_945872375.1 uncultured Blautia sp.
ATAAAACAGAAAGCCTCATCCCTGGCCAGGCCTATCCGGACGCCTGCATTTGCCGGAAGCCTCCATTCCAGAAGATTCTCTCCGTCTTCATCAGAAACACAGGGCTTTTTTGCAGAAAGCTCCGGTGCTTCCCGGGCAAGAGCCAGAATTCCCGGGATATCCAGTGTTTTTTCCAGCACCTCCGAAAGCTTCTGAAGTCGATTCTGAAGCTCCGGAATTTCATCCGGCAGCACCAGCCCCAGATGACGGCTTTCGATCAGGCAGTCCTCCACCTTCGGCACATATCCCAAAACCTTTACCGGAAGCTCCGCTTCCACAAGTTCTTTCATTCGTGGATACAGCATGGGAGACATCTGGTTAAAGATCACACCCTGAATCCGACTGTCCTGTCTGTATTCCAGAAATCCCTTGAGATAGGCCGCCAGCGAAACACTCATCCCTCTGCTGTTGACGATCAGAATCACCGGAGTGTCTGTCACACGTGCAAGGTCATAGGCACTGGCCTTTTCCGTGACACCGCCCAGCCCATCATAATACCCCATAACTCCTTCCATAACAGCCAGCTCACAGTCCGCTGCATTTTTTCCCAACAGATATCGGGTAATCTCCTCCGAGGAAAAAAAGGTGTCCAGATTTCTGGATTTTGTGCCGATCACACGGCTATGAAACATGGGGTCAATGTAATCCGGCCCGCATTTAAAAGATGCCGTAGAGATTCCCCTGTTTACCATAGCTTTCAGAAGCCCGCATGTAATCAGTGTTTTTCCGCTTCCGCTGGAGCCTGCTGCCAGCAGGATTCTGGGTATTTTCATCATGCTTCCTCCTTGCTGATTTTCTGACAGCTGATAATATAAATAGGATTTTCACCCATCATCATATGATAACGTCCCAGCTCTTTTGCACGTGAGGCTGCAAGCTGGACAATTTCTGTTTCGGTAAAACCAAACTCCCGGATCACGGAGAGAGTTTCGGAAACAGTCTCCAGAGTAATACAGTTGATCACGATTCGTACTTCCCCGTTTTTCTGAAGGAGCAGCTCCACGATTTCCCGAAGATTCCCGGAGGAACCGCCAATAAATGCATGAGTGGGAACCGGAAGAGCTTCCAGTGCCTCCGGTGCCGTTCCCCGGATCACCTCCAGATTGTCCGTCCCGAATTTCCGTTTATTTTCCAGGATCAGATCTGCTGCCTCGCCTTTTTTCTCAATGGCATACACCTGCCCCTTCCATGCGCGAAGAGCCATCTCGATGGAAACCGATCCGGTACCGGCGCCCACATCATAGCAAAGTGCATCCTCTGTCAGACGAAGCTTGGAGAGAGATACGGTACGCACCTCCTCCTTCGTCATCGGCGCTTTTCCGCGGATAAATTCGCTGTCCGGCATTCCATGAACTGCCGGTTTCGGCACTGCCTCTTCATTCACAGCACAGACGACACTCAGAGGATCCCCCTGATACTCCGTCAGCTCCTCTGCAGGCATGCAGAACACTTTTTCCGTTTTATAAGAAAGATTTTCGCCCACATAGAGAAGAACCTCGCCCATTCCGTAAAATACGAGTTTTCGGGCCAGCTCTGCCACTCCGTCTTCTGTCCCCAGGATTGCAAACACCTTCCGGTGATGACGGATCAGCGAAACAAGATTGCAGCTTCGTCCATGGGCACTGACGATTTTCGCATCGTCCCAGGAGAGACCCACCTTTGCCATGAAATATACGACCGAAGAGATCCCGCAGACAACCTTTGTCTCTTTTCCCAAAAGATCCAGAAGCTTTCTGGCACCGCTGTAGAAGCCCACATCCCCGGAAAGAGCCACCACGATTCTGGTATATTCCGGATGTTCGGAAAGATACTCCGCTATTTTCTCACTCCGGTATTCATAAATCACCTGATGGTGGGGCATACGTACAGCATCTGCAATCCTTCTTGCTCCAATGACCAGTTCTGCCTGTTCCAGAGCCTTCTGGCCTTCTATTGTCAAAGTATCGCGGCTTCCCATGCCAATTCCAAGGAGAGTAATTTCCTGCCTGGTCCGGAGAGAAAAATGCTCTGTCAGTTTTCGGAGACATTCTCTGACGGTCATTCCTTCTTCTTTTAAAGGCCTTCCGATGATCACCGGAACTGCGCCGCAGGATAAGGCAGCGTTGATTTTTTCCAGAAAACCGCCGGCCTTTCCCGTATCCTTAGTCACAAGATACCTGCAGTCATACTGGCGCAGCATGGCCGCATTCAGTTCCTCGGAAAATGGTCCCTGCATTCCAATCAGGTGTTTTCCCACCAGTCCAATCTCCGCACAGGCTGTCAGCACCGTCGGAAGGGAAAGAACCCGCGCAAAAATACGATTCTGATAATCCGGAAGGGCTGTAAAAGCGGAAAGCTCCTTACTTCCGGTGGTCAGCAGGATATTTCCCGTGGTCTTTTTCAGATATTCCACTGCCGCAGCCGTACTTTCCACATATACGGCACGCTCCTCTTTTTCTCCCTGCTCCCGCAATACACGCCAGTAAGCCTGCCCCTTATGGGAGCAGGCTGTTCTGATGTTTTCCGTTACTTCCGCTGCATACGGATGGGTGGCATCCACCACGATCTCCGGCTGCAGTCTTTCAATCAGCTCCTCCATTTCTTCCATGGAAAGCCTTGCTGCGCTTACATGCAGAAATTCTGTTTCCTTCAGTGAGCGGCTTCCATATTCCGTTGCCACACAGGCATACACGGAAACCCCATGGTCTGAAAGAAACCGGCAGATCTCACAGCCTTCTGTGGTTCCTGCAAATACAATTACTTTATCCATTTCTTCTGTATCCTCTTGGCGTTATCATCTTGCCATGAAGCTCCACGGTATCGGCATTTCCGATAAATACCGTGGTAAACATATCCACCTGTGTTGTTCTCAGTTCCTTCAGAGTCATCACCCTGGATGCTTCTCCCTCCCGGGCAATATTGGATACAATGCCGCAGACTGTATCCGGCGATTTATAGCGAAGCATCAGGTCGCATGCCTTTTCCAGATAGTCATGACGTTTTCTGCTGGACGGGTTATAAAGGCAGACCACAAAATCCGCCTGTGCCGCAGCCAGAAGTCTTGCCTCGATTTTTTCCCAGGGCGTCAGA
>CAMBYR010000235.1 GCA_945872375.1 uncultured Blautia sp.
GTTATTCCGCAGCCGGCAGTGATCTATCTCATCAATTCCAGGATCTCCAGACTTTTAAACCGCTTGTCTGTATTCAGCTCCGTATACCGGTAAATGTGGCGTTCCAGTTCCCGCAGCACATCATTCCGCACTGTAAACGTATACAGCTTTGCCAGGGGGGACACGGCTATGTAGCGCATGGCATACAGGGCAGCCGCTGAGATCCGTTTCCTGTCCATGGCCATCCTGTTGCAGTCCGTACACAGGATCCCATGCTCGTCCTGGGAGAAAAAAAGTTCTCCGGTTTCTTCCTCCGTAAGCTCTCTCCCGCAGCCCGCACACTGGAACAGCTGCGGCATCACGCCCTGGATCACCATAGTCCGCAGTTCATAGATACAGCGCACCAGCCGGTCTTCTATATGAGGATTCAAAATGGCTTTGATGGTCACATAGAGAAGATTCATCATCTCCTTCTCATCCGTTCCCTCTTTGCCAAAATAATCTGCCAGCTCCAGAAAATAATATCCATAGTAAACCCCCGGCTGCCGGGTGGCCAGCTCCACAAAATGATGCTGCACGCTGACCTGGTTCAGATTATAGCTTGTCCTTCCCTCATAAAGAGTAAAGCTTCCGAATACAAACGGGTTAGCTGCTGCCATGAACGGACTGTTCTGCCGTCTCGCTCCCTTGGCAAAAGCGGAGATCTTCCCCCTCTCTCTTGTGAGAAGGACGATCCGCTTGTCATAATCCCCTACCGGCATGGCAGAAAGTACCACTCCCTGTACGGTAATCAGATCACTCATTTTCAGATTTCTTTCTTATCATATCCAAAGTTCTTGATCAGGAAATCACTGTCTCTCCAGTTCTTAGTCACCTTGACCCAGAGCTTTAGGTTTACCTTTGCTTCCAGCATACGCTCCAGCTCATAGCGGGCATTGCTTCCGATCTTTTTCAGCATGGCACCCTGTTTTCCGATGATGATGCCTTTGTGGGAATTACTCTCGCAGATGATGGTCGCATAAATATCTATGATGTTGCTTCTTCCCGGACGTTTCTTCATCAGGTCGATGGCAACGGCGATTCCGTGAGGGATCTCCTCATCCAGTGCATGCAGAGCCTTCTCACGGATGATCTCTGCGGCGATCTGGCGCTGAGGCTGGTCGGTAACTGTATCCTCATCATAGAACATCGGTCCGTACGGAAGATATTTGAAAATACTTGGAATGATATCCTGTGTGTTTTTTCCGCGGAGGGCAGAGCAGGGAATGATCTCTGCAAAATCACAGATCTTACGGTAGGTATCGATTGCAGGAAGAAGCTCTTCTTTTTTTACCGTATCGATCTTGTTGATGATGAGAATCACAGGAACTCCAACCTTCTGCAGCTGCTCGGCAATGTGGCGCTCTCCCGCACCTACGAATGTGGATGGCTCCACCAGCCACATAATGGCATCTACTTCCTTCAGGGTTCTCTCCGCAACCTGTACCATGTATTCTCCAAGCTTGTTTTTTGCCTTGTGGATACCCGGTGTGTCCAAAAATACGATCTGTCCCTCATCACAGGTATACACGGTCTGTATCTTGTTTCTGGTTGTCTGTGGCTTGTTTGATGTGATGGCAATCTTCTGTCCGATCAGATGGTTCATCAGCGTGGATTTTCCCACATTGGGACGTCCGATGATCGCCACAAATCCGGATTTAAAATTTTCTTTCATGTATGTTTTATCCTCTCCCGTATTTTCAGCAGGTAATCAGGGGCCTGATCTCTCCAAACAGTTCCCTGTCCCTGTCAATGGCAGGCTCACTTCCCACAACACAGAAATCACCGTCTTCCAGAATGGCTTCCACCAGCGGTGCAAGGTTTCGGATATCTTCCACGGAGGCGTCAAGGATCTCATTACGTGTTTGCTGGGACATTTCGTCCGTGATGCCGCAGAAGTAGGCATTTTTGGAAAGATTTCCAATCATCTGCGGAGTCTTCGGCACATCCCTGCCGCTGATGGTTCCGATGATATATTTTGTCATTTCCCGCTCATCCGCTTTAAACTCCCGGATATATGCCGGAATTCCTTCATATACCTCCATGGTTTTTCTGAGGTTCGGATCACGATAGGAAACAAAATAGCTTTCCCCGGTTCTTTTAAAGCCGCTCATGCATCCGTATGCGCCGCCCTTTACACGGAGGTTCATCCACAGGTAATCATAGCTCAGTGCCACCCTGAGAATCTCCAGTGCTCCTGTATAGGCAAGTCCTTTTTTACGGAAGTTTCCGGTTCTCGCCACATACTGGACCTGTCCGGAAGTGGTAAAGCCTTCATTTTTTCTTTCACAGCATACCGGTTCGCCGCCTGTTTCGTAAGGCTCACGGCAAAGCTTTGTCTTCAGCTCTGCTGCCATGGAACGCACCTGTTCCAGGGATTCCTCTTCTCCTGTATAGCTGAGGATCATATTTTCCGGGCGAAGGATCCGCTTCATCATTTTTCCAAGCATGTCTGCTGCTTCATCCTTACGCTCCTCAAATGCCTGATCCAGCTTTTCAATAAAATGATAATATGCAATACCGGCCATGGCATCCTGGAAGGCTGCCATCGGAGAATGGTAGGAGGCTGCACGAAGCACTGCCGTTCCGTGTCCGCCGCTCACCAGGCTTGCCTGTGCCCGTGATTTTACTTCTGCAATGATCTCACGAAGACGTGCCGTGTCCTCCGTTTTGGAGCTCAGAAGAATTTCCTGCATCATCTCAAACAGGAACGGAAGCTTCCCGTAAAGAGCCTTTCCGCGGATGGAAAACATGGCCCTGAATGCTTCCGGATCCTTTACGCTTTCAAATACCTCCACACCGCACTGGATTCCGCCGGTTCCGGCATTAATGGCGTTAAACAGTTCCCCATAGGTGAAGTGCTCCGTATTCACATAGCCAAGCACACTTTTCAGAAGTCCCAGCCACGGAACCAGTTCGGCCGGAAGCTCTTTTAATTCAAACAGTACATTCACATATCCGATGCCGTTTGTACATACATCATGGTAAAGGAACAGGCTTCCATCCACATCCAGCTCCTTATTTCGCACCGGAGATACCTCTCTCTGGATGTCCTCCCGCTTCAGCATCGGAATGCA
>CAMBYR010000236.1 GCA_945872375.1 uncultured Blautia sp.
ACCGGAAGCCGTATTCACCTCTTTCTCAAGAATCCGGCGAAGCTCTGCTCCATCCCGGCAGTATCCTTCTGCCATTCCCACCAGATCCTGATAGGGATTTAAAAAGACATACTGCTGACTGTCTTTTTCGAAATAGCTGCTCAGTGCTCTTTCCATTGCCTCTTTACAGCCTTCCATCCCGCTGCCCATCCCGTTTTCCTCCGGATCCTTTCGTACCGAAAGAAGTATCAGCGTCATATCACTTCGAAAACCAATTCCCAACATCTCCATCTGCATTTTTCGTTCGCTGTCCGTCAGGTTTCCCTCTACCCAGTTGTTAAAAAAGATATCACGAAAATAGCCGCTGTTCCGATTGATCTGTCCTTTCATAAAATCATGAATCTCCTGATCCTTCCTTTCCTTCTCCAGATTTGAAATGATCTTTTCCACTTCTTCCCGAAGCTCCTCTTCATGAATAGGCTTCAGAAGGTAACAGGAAACTCCAAGGGAAATGGCCTGCTGGGCATAAGAAAATTCATTGAACCCTGAAATAATAATGACTCTGCAGTCCATGGAAACCTTCTGAAGCTCCTGAAGGAACTCAATTCCGCTGAGTTTCGGCATACAAATATCCACCAGAAGAATATCCGGAAGCGTTTCTCTTGCCTTCTCCAGCGCCTCAACACCATTTCTGGCTTCTCCGCAAATCTGAATGGGCAATTCAAAGGTTTCCAGTGTATTCCTGAGTCCCTGACGTATTTTCGGTTCATCATCTGCAATCAATACTTTCCACATATTTCCTCCTACCGCACACGCCTGATCCGGATTTCAGCAATGACGCCGCCTCCCGGACGCAGTTCATAGTGCAGGCCAAATTCTTCTCCATAGGCCATTTTTACTCTGTCGTTGACATTCAGGCTGCCAAAGGCCTTCACATTTTCTCCCCGTTCTTTCTGATTCATCCAGCTATTCAGCCTGTCGCACCACTCCCGGCTCATACCTGCACCATTGTCTTCTACCCTGAGAACAATCACCTGATCAGATTCCGCATATCCCCAAATCCATATGGTTCCTTTTTCCAGATCTGATTCCTTGATTCCATGATAAAGTGCATTCTCCACCATGGGCTGCAGGGAAAGTTTTAACACCTCGCACTGCATGATCTCAGGATCAAATTCCATCTCATAATCAAACAGTTCTTCGTAACGGTACTTCTGAATATCCAGATAGCTTCTGACCATTTCCACCTCTTTTTCAAGCGGGATAAACTCTTTTCCCTGACTCAGGCTGATCCGGAAAAAGGCCGACAGCGACAGAACAATATCCACAATGTCTCTCGCATGATATTCTTTTGCCATCCACTGAATCGTGTCCAGAGTGTTGTACAGGAAATGCGGCTTGATCTGTTCATGAAGAATCTTCAGCTCCGCTTCTCTTTTATTTTTCTGCTCCTGATAAACAAGACGGAGAAGTTCATTCATATTGTTTACCATGGTATTAAATGCATCTCCAAGCTGATGAATTTCTCCTTTATAGTGATTATCAAAATGAACGGTCAGATCTCCTGTCTGTGCTCTCTTCATCAGTCTGGAAAGCTTGGAGATCGGTTTTGTAATGGAGGCAGCAAAGGTCACAGAACACATCACCGCGAATACGGCAATCAGCACTGCCACATAAACGGATACCTTTCTCACATGAGAAACTCCCTCCATGGTTTTTCCCCAGTCAAAAACTCCAACCGCCGTCAGATCCGTATAAGACGAATGACTGTAAATAATATTATACTGCTTTCCCTTGATCCGGCACCGCACCTGGCCGCATTCCGCATCCTGAAACCAGTCCGGATTCATCCTGTACACAATTTCATTTTTGGGCGTATAGATCACTTTTCCCTGACTGTCCTGAATATAGCCAAATCCCGTCTGCCCCATGGTAATATCTTCAACCAGATTCTGGATCCTCTGAATATCCAGATCCACCAATATCACGCCCAGCGCTTCTCCCGTATCCATATTTTCCACCATTTTTGCAGCACTGATATAACTGTCCGTACTGTAATTTTTCCAGCTTCTCAGATTCCGCCCGAAGCTTGTGCTGTTGATGACCAGACTGCCGCCTGCTGAAACTGCTTTCTGATACCATTCTTCACGGCTCAGAGGGAGCTTCTTGATCCGATAGGAATCATTGGAAAGATACTGTCCTTTTTCACTTACCACCACAATATTCAGGTAATCGGTATAATTCCGGGAATAACGCAGAAGAAGCTTTCTCACACGTCCTTCAAATTCCACGCGGGCCGCCTGTTCCTTCTCGTCATCGACCTTCAGATACCCCTGAACATCCGGATCTCGTCCCAGAATCTCCAGGTTATCCGACAATGACTGAAAAACAAGATCGAGGGATTTCAGCACCTGATTCTGAATTTCCATGGTATTGGCAAACGAATGTCCTTCAATGGAATCCTGATAGATTACATTTCCCACAGTTGTCAGAACCACCGTAGCAAGCAGAAGAATACAGCAGTTCAATGCAACCATCCGGAACATCATACTGTCCGGATCAAAATACTGCTTCCACTTTTTCAGCATCTCACCCCTCCTTGTTTTTCCTTATTATAGCAAATAAGAGTATGTTTCAAAATATCTTTATATCACTTCATCCGGCTGTTGTCCGTCATGAGCCTTCCACTGGCATTCCAGCATTTCCATATGGGAAAAGACTGCCCTGAAAGAAGAATCCTCCGGCGAACAGGCATAAATACCAAACCGGATCTTTCCACCGCCCTGGTGCATGTGACAGACTCTCATCTGCTGAAACTGTACTCCATCCCTGGAACACTCCAGACAATAGTCATCCTCTCTTCGGCTGAATCGATACCACATGCATTTTACAGAAGCACCAATCACCGTGGTTGCCCAGTCAGAATATCCCTGGTTTGTTACCACACTGCCAAGATGCTGATATTCCTCATTTTCATATTCCACGGAACACTTCAGCCAGTTTTCACTGTCCAGGTACATCACAATCCCACACTGGTCAAATCGGTGATGGCTTTCTGCAAATTCCGTTTTCACCACAAAACTGAAGTATGGTTCCTCTGTTTCCATCTGAAAA
>CAMBYR010000237.1 GCA_945872375.1 uncultured Blautia sp.
GGTGCTTGGACAAAATGGAATCCCAATGTACAAGCTGTATCCGTTTTCATAATCTATGTCCTTCAGAATTTCCCGCTCACGGTTGGCAATGGTAATGGCCAGTGCGGCTTTCTGAGGACTGACCTGATAAAGTTCACGCAGCTCTCCGGCAATTTCCGTATTTTTCATGCCGCTTTCCAGCATACTCATGGCAAGTTTTGCCGGACGGATCCCGGTAAGATTTCCCCAGGGAAGTGTTCTTCCGGTCAGCTTGACCAATATACGGTAAAGCTCTATCTTTAAGGCATCCTTATTTTTTTTGCGCTGCTCCATCTCCTCCGGAGAACGTTTTCTGCCCTTTACGGCCTCCTGTCCTGTTTCCCCGGCATGAGAATTTTCCATACCACTTTTTGTTTCATAGGAAATTCCTTTGGAATTTCCTATGAAACAAGAAAGAAGGGCATCCTGCGACTGCCCCTGTATCATTCCGGCACATGCGGTTCCGGAGTGTTCTTCATTTTTATATCTGATTTCAAAGCCTTCTTCCGTGCGGGAGATCCGAAACAGAAGATCCGATGGTTCCGATGGTTCCTCCTCGTAAAAGACCTGATATTCCGCTTCGGGATAGAAGGCTTTGATCAGTTCATAAATATCGTGTTCAAATTCTCTGTCAAAATATACGATCTGAATCTTACACAAATGGATTGTACCTCTTTTCATAACCAATGGTCGTGGATGCGTCATGTCCCGGATAAACCTCGGTTTCCTCCGGAAGAGAATCCACGAGTTTGTGAAGGCTTCGAACGATTTCCGCTGTGCTTCCTCCAGGAAAATCCGTTCTTCCCACAGAACCATAAAACAGGGTATCTCCGCTGAAAAGAATGTTTTCCTCTTTCAGGTAATAGCAGCAGCTTCCCTTTGTATGACCCGGAGTATGAAGCATCTGAATGGAAAATCCGGCTGCTTCAAACACCTGCAGATCTGTCAGCATATGATCCGGAATCACAGAATAACCTCCGCCATAATAGGAAGACATATTCATAGCCGGGTCTTTCAGCATGGTCTGCTCTGTCTGACAGGCATATACAGGAATCTGAAAATGATCACGTACCTCATTTACTGCCATAATATGGTCGAAATGACCATGCGTCAGCAGAATTCCTGCCGCCTTTCCGCCCATTTCCGCTACCTTACGGATAATGGCATCTGCATCAGCAGCCGGATCTACAATCAGCACTTCTCCTGTTTCCCTGTTCTTTAAAAAATAACAATTGGTATAAACACTGCCAAGTATGCATTTCTGCAGTTCCATTTTTGCCATAACGACTCCTTTTCAGCCCGTAGTACGTTCTACGTCAATTACACTTTCCACCTGGCGGATCTTTTCAATGAGAGAATGGAGCTCTTCCTTGCTCTTCACTTCGAATCCCATGGAAATCGTTGCTTTTTCCTGCTTATTGGTACGGCTGTTGATACTCCGCACGTCAATCTTACGTTCTGTAAATATTTTAGAGAGATCTGCCAGAAGTCCGGTACGATTATTTGCATATACCTGAATTTCCGCCATGTATTTTTCGGCTGCCTTTGTATCCGGCTGCTGCCATTCTGCCTCAATGAGACGTGTCCTGTCCATTTCAGTCATATTGATCACATTGACACAGTCTGTCCTGTGGATGGTGATCCCTCTGCCTCGTGTGACAAAGCCCACGATCTCATCTCCCGGAATCGGGCTGCAGCATTTGGAAAAGCGGACTGCCACATCATGGATGCCTTTCACCACGATTCCGCTCTTGCTTTTCGCAATATGCAGCTTCTCCTGGTTTTCCGCAACCGCTTCCAGAACCTGCTCGTCCGTAAGATTCTTTTTGTTTTCCTTTTCGTATGCCTCCAGAAGCTTATTGAACACCTGGCCCTCCTTCAGGCCCCCGTGTCCGATCGCTGCCAGTACGGATTCCCAGTCACGGAATCCATATTTACGCATTACCGCTTCCAGATACTGAGATTTTGTATATAATCCAATCTTGTAACCTTTTGATTTTGCATACTGGGCAAGCATTTCCTTGCCTTTGAGGATATTATCCTCTTTCAGTTCCTTTTTAAACCACTGATTAATCTTATTTTTCGCCTGTGTACTCTTTACCAGCTTCAGCCAGTCACGGCTGGGGCCCTGAGAGTTCTGAGACGTGATAATCTCGATTCTGTCACCATTTTTAATCTGGTATTCAATGGGAACCAGCTTGCCATTAACCCGGGCACCCACCATTTTATTTCCTACCGCGCTGTGAACACTGTAGGCAAAATCAATGGGTGTGGAACCGTTTGGCAAGGTTTTCACGTCGCCTTCCGGTGTGAAGCAGTAAACACTGTCTGCAAAAAGATCCAGGTCATTTTTCAGAAGACTCATGAATTCCCTGTTATCAGACATGTCGCGCTGCCATTCCAGAATCTGACGCAGCCAGTTTAATTTTTCTTCCTCGCTTTTTCCCACAGGAACCTTGCCGTCGGAAGATTCTTTATATTTCCAGTGAGCGGCAATACCGTATTCTGCGGTTTTATGCATCTCAAAGGTTCGAATCTGGATTTCAAACGGCTGTCCGTTTGGACCGATCAGTGTGGTATGCAGGGACTGATACATGTTTGGCTTTGGCATGGCAATATAATCCTTGAAACGGCCGGGAATGGGCTTATACATTTCGTGGATCACTCCAAGTGCCGCATAACAGTCCTTTACCGTGTCAACGAGAATACGCACGGCAAACAGGTCATATATCTGGTCAATGGTTTTGTCCTGATTGACCATTTTTTTATAAATACTGAAAAAGTGCTTGATTCTGCCGTCAACCTGGGCTTCAATTCCCGCATCATCCATATGCTTTTTCACCTGCTGAACGATGTTGCTGACAAACTCCTCCCGGACACTCTTTCGGAGTGCCACCTTTTCCACAAGGTCATAATAAACGTCCGGCTTCAGATATTTCAGAGAAAGATCATCCAGTTCCACTTTGATTTTGGATATACCAAGACGCATGGCAATGGGCGCATAAATATCCATGGTCTCCCTTGCTTTTTCCTGCTGTTTCTCCGGCTTCATATACTG
>CAMBYR010000238.1 GCA_945872375.1 uncultured Blautia sp.
CATAGCCATTGGATCGGCATTCTCCCGGGAGGCACTGCATATTTCCAGCCCCTGGTTTCCGGAAAATAAGGCAGCCGTATTGGACAGCTCCAGAAGCTTTGCATAGAGAGAAAGAAATCTTCGCCCGGAAGGCGGAAGATAGGGGATGGCAGCCTTCAGCATCTGGCATCGATCATCGGCTACCATCTGATCCAGTGTGGTTTGTCGGTTCATGCAATCAGAATCATTCATATCTTTTTCCGTTTTCTTTTTATTTTATTCTTCTCATTGTTATGGTATGACACAGAGAACCATTCTGACATATATTATGAAATAAGAGGCAGCGATCCGCCCAAAAAGAGCTGTAAAAGCGGAGCAGGTGCTGTCGGAGAAAAAGTGGAGGAATTGTCATGGAAGAGAAGCATAGGCTGATTATAGAGGGAAATGCATTTTACGAGATCGATCTGGAATGTCTGAAGAAAAAAGAGGAGGAGAAGAAAGAATATCCGGAAGAACGCAAAACGAAGCGTACAGGCAAACGCGCCAGGGAATGACCCCTGGCGCTTGTTCCGTCTTGTTCCGTCAAGTGCAGATCAGCAGCCGCAGCCGTTGTTTCCGCTGCAGAGCAGAAGCAGTACAATGATAATCCAGCAGGAGTCTCCGTTTCCGAAACCGCAGCCACAATCGTCATGGTTGTTTCCACAGAGGCAGAAGAGAATGATGATCCAGAGAATGCAGCTACAGGAATTATTTCCGAATCTGCCGCCAAAGATGCCGTTACCGCAGCGATCTTCACATCCGCATCCACATCTTTCATCGCATCCGCAGTTTGTTGCAGCTAAATCACTCATTGTAAATTCCTCCAGGTTTTATTTTACACTTCATCATATGGCTGGGACAGACTGGTGGTGACACGATTTTATTGACAGACAGACAATAATTTATTATAATAAACAAGAACGTAACAAAATTGTAAAGAATAGAAATGAAAAAGACACAATTCGACAAAATAAAGGAAAGGAAATGAATATGATGAAACAATCTGATAAAAAGCGCTGTTATCATCGTACGTTTTTCGTACTTCTGTTTTTATGTGCCTGCCTGATGCTTCTGAGACAGCCTGTGGAAACAAATGCTGCCGCCACCGGGTTTCAGACGGTGAACGGAAAAACGTATTACATAGATTCCAATGGAGAGAAGCATAAAGGGTTTCTTTCGTTAAATGGCAACACATACTATTTTGATGAAAAGACAGGGGTTCAGCTGAAGGGCTTTATGTATGACAGCAGCGGAAAGATCCTCCGTTATTTTACAAAAGGAAAGGGAATCATGGTTACAGGATTCCTGAAAAACAGTTCCGGAAAAACCCGCTACTTTGATACAAAGACAGGTCTGATGCAGACAGGATGGATGCAGGATTCCTCAGGATATAAATACTGCTTTTCCTCCTCCAGCGGATATATGTTTACCGGATGGAAGACAAATACCAGGGGATATAAACGCTATTTCAATCTGAGCAACGGAAGAATGCTTACAGGCTGGAAAAAGAGCAGCAGCGGACAGTACCGTTATTTCAATACGTCCACAGGCTATCTCAGCACAGGCCTGAAAAAGATTGGAAATTACTATTATTATTTCAACACAAAAACAGGATACCGTTATCAGGGCGGCTGGCTGGACATCGGTTCGAACCGTTATTATTTCAGCAAAAATAACGGAAAAGCAAAGACCGGATGGGTCAATGCAGGCTCCAGAAAGTATTATTTCAGCAGCAAGGGTGTTCTTTACAGAAATAAAACGGCCGTTATCAGTGGTGTGAAATATTCCTTTAATGAGAAGGGATATGCCACAGAGGTAACGGAGGATTACACTTATGAACAGACCGGCAGCAATATCCGTGTTTATGATAAAAAATACAACCGGTATTATTATCTGACCAATGAGTACCTGTCCCACCCGGGAGTGGCCACAGGAGCCGTAACCGACAGGGATCTTCTGGCGGCAATCTGTGAAAGTGAGGCAGGCGACCAGGGACACGTGGGAATGGTGGCAGCAGCTCTTTGTGTGCTGAACCGTACCATTGATCCCAATCGGGAATTCCCGTCCAATGTCCGTCATGTCATTTACCAGGCACTGAACAGCGGAAGCGCTTACGGTCAGTATTCGGTAGTATCAAACGGAAGCCTTCTGAAGAAGCTGAGCGGACAGTATTATAACCGTACAGCCGCATATCAGGCAGCAGATGCCGCACTGGAGATCTATAACAATTATCTGCTGAAGGGAAAACCAAGAACGCTTACCGGCTTTATGGTAAACGGACAGCAGCTGGAGGACTTTACTTACAAGTACTTCATGATGGAAAGCTCCTTCTGGAATCAGCCGCTGAACTTTAACAAGGTGAATTATACCATATACAGGGATCACGTATTTTTTGTAGATTGGGTATAAGAAAAACAGGATTTCCGGGTGATTTGACACTTTAAGTTGTTAAAATGCCCGGAAATTTTCTTGACAAACAAAAACACTGTTTGTATACTTTGTATATTGGAAAACCAAAAAGAAGGAAAGGCTTGGAAGGGAAAGAGTAATACAGAACAGGCAAACAGAGAGCTGCCGGCTGGTGAGAGGCGCATGTGGAAGCTGTATGAATACATCCCGGAGCTTCGCACCGAACAGATTCGTTTACAGTAGGCTGCGACGGAAGGGCACCCGTTATTGTGCCGGAGTGATGAATGCGTCACTTGCAGAGGCGGAAAATGCGAGTTTTCTGCGAATTTAGGTGGTATCACGGGACCCGGTTCTCGTCCTAAACGGACAGGGACCGGGCTTTATTTTATATCAGGAGGAACAATATCATGACAGTTTGGGAAGAACTGAAAGCCAGAGGCCTGATCGCGCAGGTCACCGACGAAGATGAAATCAAAGAACTGGTCAATAACGGGAAGGCAACCTTTTACATTGGATTTGACCCGACGGCGGACAGCCTTCATGTAGGACATTTTATGGCGCTCTGCCTGATGAAACGTCTGCAGATGGCGGGAAACAGACCCATTGCCCTGTTAGGCGGCGGAACGGGAATGATCGGTGATC
>CAMBYR010000239.1 GCA_945872375.1 uncultured Blautia sp.
AGGAAAAAAAATACGCTGGTTTACCGCGCAGGCAAAACATTTAGAGAAGAAAAAAGGAAAACCATATTTTTATATTGAAGAAGAAAAAGCGGATCCGTCCACGAAATCTCTGCAGGTGCGCGGGTGGACGGTGTTTACAGAGCCTGTCAGGATCCGGGCGTATGATCATCAGGGGAAAAAGCTTCCCTGTGAGATTCAGAGAAACAGCCGTGTGGATGTGGAAAACATGTATTCGGAATTTCCGGTACAGGGAAAATGCGGTTTTTTCCTGGAGCTTACAGAAGTAAAAACCCCTGTGGTGTACCTTGTTTTTTATGCGGCAGGAAAAAAATCTGTTTATCCGGTGCATATGCAGCGCCATATGATCCTGAAGCGAAAGGCCGGAAAATATCTTGCCAGGGGAAGCCGCTATTTTCAGAATTACGGCGGACTGGCGCTGGCCGGTAAGGTGCTGAATAAAATGCATGCTTATAAAAACCGCCCTGTGGTATATCAGAAATGGATTCAGAAGCATCTGCCTTCCGGGGAAGAGCTGAAAAAACAGAGAGAAACGGTATTTCCCGTTCAGCCAAAGATATCCATCGTTGTTCCGCTTTACCGGACACCGGAAAAATATCTTCGCCAGCTTGTGGATTCCGTGGAGGCTCAGACGTATTCCAACTGGGAACTTTGCCTTTCTGATGGAAGCGGGGCAGATTCCCCTCTCAGGGAGGTGCTGAAGAAACTGTCAGATCAGGATGGCAGAATCCGGGTTGTTTCGCATGAGGAACCTCTTCAGATCTCGGAAAACACCAATGCTGCCATAGCGTCTGCTTCCGGAGATTTTATTGCATTTGCCGATCATGATGATGTGCTGACACCAAATGCGTTGTTTGCCTGTGTGGAGGCGCTGAATCAGAAGCCTGACAGCCGGATCTTTTATTCCGATGAAGATAAGATGTCCATGGACGGAAATAAATATTTCCAGCCTCATTTCAAACCGGATTTTAATATCGATCTTCTGTGCACAGTGAATTATATCTGCCATCTGTTCGTGGTTCATCGGGAGGTGATCGGGCAGGTAGGAATGCTTCGCAGAGAATTTGACGGAGCACAGGATTATGATTTTATCCTTCGGTGCGTGGAACAGGTGGAAAGGGAAAAGATCTGCCATCTTCCGCAGATCCTTTATCACTGGAGAAGCCATGAAAATTCCACTGCGGAAAACCCGGAAAGCAAACGCTATGCTTTTGAGGCGGGAAAACGGGCCATACAGGCACATTATGACCGCATCGGTATTCCGGCGGAGATTTCCATGGGAGAATATCCGGGATTATACAGGACAAAATTTCTCCGGGATTCAGATCCGCTGATCTCCATTATTATTCCGAATAAGGATCATGTGGAGGATCTCCGGCGCTGTATGGATTCCATCGAAGAGAAGTCTACGTATCGAAATTATGAATATATCATCGTGGAAAATAACAGCGAGGATCCGGAAACCTTTGCTTATTATAAAGAGCTGGAAAAAAACAATCCAAAAGTCCGTGTGGTTTACTGGGAAGGCATTTTCAATTATTCCGCGATCAACAATTTTGGCGTCGGTTATGCAAAAGGAGAATATCTGCTGCTTTTGAATAATGATACGGAGATCATCAATCCGGATTGCCTGGAGGAGCTTCTGGGCTACTGTACCCGTCCGGATGTGGGAGCAGTGGGAGCCAGACTGTATTATGAGGACGATACTATCCAGCATGCAGGGGTGGTCATTGGATTCGGCGGAATTGCGGGACACTGTTTTGTACAGCAGCCAAGAGGGTATACCGGGTATTGTCACAGAATCATCTGTGCACAGGATTACAGTGCTGTGACGGCTGCCTGCATGATGGTAAAACGAAAGGCATTTGAGGATGCCGGAGGACTTACAGAGGAACTGAAGGTTGCCTTTAATGATATTGATTTTTGTATGAAGCTTCAGAAGGCCGGCTATCTGGTGGTATATAATCCATATGCGGAACTGTATCACTATGAGTCCAAATCCAGAGGCCTGGAGGACACGCCGGAAAAAATCGAGCGGTTTAACCGGGAGATTGCTGTTTTCGAGAAACGCTGGCCGGAGATTATGAAAAACGGAGATCCCTATTACAATCCGAATCTGACTCTGGAAAGTCAGGATTTCTCTTTAAAGCGAATCTGATGGGAAGCGGGAGGTAAACTATGAAAGTATTAGTAACAGGTGTCAGGGGCCAGTTGGGATTTGATGTGATGAACGAACTGGCATCCAGAGGATATGAAGGTGTCGGTGTGGACGTGGAAGAAATGGATATCACCGATGCGGAAGCAGTGGATCGTGTGGTTCGGGGGGCGCATGTGGACAAGGTGGTGCATTGTGCGGCCTGGACAGCAGTGGATGCGGCAGAGGATGCCGCGGACATCTGCAGGAAGGTCAATGCAGAGGGAACGGCCAATATTGCAAGGGTCTGCGGAGAACTGGGACTTCCCATCGTATATCTCAGCACGGATTATGTGTTTGAGGGAACCGGGACACGTCCCTGGGAGCCGGATGATCCTGTGACGGCGCCGCTGAACGTATATGCGCAGACAAAATATGAGGGCGAAGTGGCTGTCCGGAAATATACGGAAAAGTATTATATCGTGCGTATTGCCTGGGTATTTGGCGTCAACGGAAAGAATTTCATCAAAACCATGCTGAACCTGGCAAAAACACATGATACCATTACAGTTGTCAGTGATCAGATCGGCACACCGACGTATACGTATGATCTTGCGAAGCTTCTGGTGGATATGCTGGAAAAAGAGGAGTACGGAATCTATCATGCCACCAATGAAGGAGGGTATATTTCCTGGTACGATTTTGCCCGGGAAATTTTCCGCCAGGCAGGTGTGAATGTGAAGGTGGTTCCTGTAAGCTCTGCAGAGTATCCTGCAAAGGCAAAGCGCCCGTCCAACAGCCGGCTGGAAAAGAAGAAACTGTCAGAACACCGCTTCCGGCGTCTTCCGGACTGGAAGGACGCTTTAAGCCGTTATCTGGAGAACCTGAAAGCGCGAGGAGAATACTGATAT
>CAMBYR010000240.1 GCA_945872375.1 uncultured Blautia sp.
TGAAAGAGCTGTTCAGATAACAGCCATTTTCACGGATAAATATTGTTCTGCTTCATAGGTATGGAGCACTGAACGGTTAAAGATCAGGAGCATGTCACAGCTCCTGATTTTTTCTGTACTGTCTTGGTGTACAGCCCTTGATTTTCGTAAAGACCTTTGTGTAATAATTAGAGTCCGAAAAACCGGACAGCAGTCCTGATTCCGTAATAGAACAGGAGGGATTTTCCAGATATTCCAGGCTGCGTTCAATGCGGTATTCCTGGATGTATCCGAAGAGAGTGATATTCATACATTTTTTGAAAAGCCGACTGCATTCGCTGGGACTTAAGTGGATCAGGTCTGCAACATCATTCAGGAGAATCTTTTCAGAGTAGTGTTCTGCGATATAGGACATGATCTGACGGATGCGGCGGTAGTTTTCTTCATCCTGACCGGATGGAAGAGTTGTCCGGGAGATCGTATTTTCATACAAGATCTTCCAGAAGTGCTGCAGTCTGGCGATGATCTCAAATTCATACATGGGTTCCCGACTGCAGTCCAGGCTGATGATGTCACGGATATCTTTTATGGCCTCGGAATGCCATTTGCAGGATAGATCAAGCGGTACGTCGGACAGGGAAAAGCTTCGGAGGATCGGTTCTGTATATTTCTGAAAAAGAAGGCTTCCCGAAAATCCGTAGATCAGTTTGGGGTCAAAGGTTATGGGGATATACTGACAGTCCTGATCCTGATACATATATCCGGCATGAAGGGCATTGGCATTGCCAAAGATTGCCTGTCCCTCTTTCAGGTGAAAGGTATTCTGATTGATCTTGTAGAGCATTTCGCCCTTTTCGATATAGGTAAGCTCGATCTCCGGATGCCAGTGCCACAGAAAGGAACCGGTCTCATAGCCGGAAAGCCGCTCGTAGCTTACCAGGAATGGGAAGGAGCTGTCTCCGTGTTTTTTCAGTTCTTTTCCGGCGGGATCTGTGATGATCTGCATGGTGTTACCTCCTTCCTTCTGTGCGCGGATCCTGAAGTGTATATCTGCTTTTCATAGTGGAATTTATTTTATCAGAAAAGGCAGAAAATGCAAAGGGATATTCCGGGATCACCACAAAATAATACGGTTTTTACACAAAATTGTTATGGACAGAAAAGACGGGACTGTTATAATAAAAGTACATGAAGCGTTACTATTCACTGGTGATATTCTGCGCATTGCGAAGCGTGTTGCTGAGAACGGAGTGAACAGTAACCATGAAGCGTGACAGAGCGGAAGATTTTTTCAGGTTCTTCCGGATCTGGGGTGTAAACTATATAACAGGAGGAAGAAAAAATGGGAACAATTAAAATTCCGGCAGCAGAAGTGCTGAAAAAAATCTATGGCGAGACAGAGGAGAGCAGCGCCCGTTATACCAATCTTGCTGTGAATTTCGAGAAGAAATATCATCACGACAAGGCAGAGTTTTTTACTGCTCCGGGCCGTACGGAGATCATTGGCAACCATGTTGATCATAACGGCGGTCAGATCATTGCGGCAAGTATCGATCTGGATACCATCGGTGCTGCTTATCCAAACGGAACCAATGTGATCCATATGATCAGTGAGGGTTACAAACAGGAAGTAGTTGTTGATCTTGACAAGCTCAGCACAGAAACCTATACAAAAGGTACAGATGCTCTTGTTGCGGGTATTATGGAGTATATGCAGAAAAAAGGCTATGCTACCGGTGGATTTGACGCTTATGTTTCCACCAAGGTTATTGCCGCTGCAGGTGTAAGCTCCTCTGCTTCCTTTGAGATGCTTGTATGTGCGATCGCCAATTATTTCTTTAATGAAGGTAAGCTGGAGTATGGCGAGTATGCGAGAGCAGGTCAGTATGCTGAGAATGTTTACTGGAAAAAGGCTTCCGGTCTGATGGACCAGATGGCTTGTGCTGCCGGCGGCCCGATCCTTCTGGATTTCTCTGATAAAGAGAATATCAGCTGTGAGAAGATCGCATTTTCCTTTGAGGATATGGGCTGCAGACTTGTGATCGTAAATACCGGTAAGGGCCATGCAGATCTCAGTGAGGAATATTCTTCTATTCCTATGGAGATGCGTGAGGCTGCGAAGGCTATGGGCGTAGAGCTTCTCTGTGAGTCCAGTATGGAGAATCTTCTGGCACATGTGAAGGATATTCCGAATGACCGTGCTGTTCTTCGTGCGATGCATTTTTATGAAGAGAACAGACGTGTTGCAGATGCTGTGAAGGCTGTTGAGAATAAAGACGGTGAGGGATTCCTGCGTCTTCTTGAAGAGTCCGGTAATTCTTCCTGGGAGTGGCTGCAGAACTGTTATTCTCTGCAGAATTGCAAGGAGCAGAAGATCACGTTGAGTCTGGCGCTTACCAAGCTGTTTCTGAATAAGATCGGTGCTGGTATCTGCAGAGTTCATGGTGGTGGTTTTGCAGGAGTTATCATGTGCGTGCTTCCGATCGAGAACGCAGATGCGTATGTGGACTATATGGCTCAGTATGTTGGAAGGGAAAATGTCTATCCGATGAATATCAGGAGTACAGGGGCTGTTCATGTTGAGTGATTTTTGATGGCATAACGAACGTCATGGAGGGCGATTCGTTTCCGAATGCGGCTTTGGCGGCATCCGGAAATGAACCGCCCTTTGCGCTGTACTATGATTTTTTATTTTTTAATCAAAATTTTATGATTTGTTTCTGATTTAAATTTATGGGTTATGGTATAATGAGAAAAATTTTAAGAGAGTAATAAAAAAGAATTTGCAGAAGTTTTCAAGGTGAGGTTTCTGGAGTTGTTTTGAGTTTTGTTTTTTTCATTATATTTCATAAGAAAGGTTTGACATATTTATGAGCAGAAGAGAGTTTCTTGAGGTTTTACGGGGGCAGCTGTCCGGACAGATGACCCAGGGGAGAGCTGCGGCTCATGTGCGGTATTATGAGGATTACATTCAGTCTCAGGTCCGGAACGGCCGAAGTGAATCAGATGTCCTGGCAGAACTGGGGGATCCCAGGCTGATCGCCAAGACTTTGATCGATAC
>CAMBYR010000241.1 GCA_945872375.1 uncultured Blautia sp.
ATCTGCTGATAGCGTACCTCTTTATGTTCCTGAATATCGATCCCCACTTCCTGTCCCGTAAAAATACACGCCACATATTTTCCGGAATGGGTCACATTATAATGAATCCCCGGCTGAAGAGTAAAAAACGGTTTTCCGTGTTCACCTGCTGCCCGTGGTTCGAACTCCAGTTTTTTTCCATATTCACAGAAAAGTCCCTTTTCCAGAAGCTTTTCTCCAATCAGATGCTCCATATTTTTTCCGGCATACTTTTCCGGAATTTCCGTAAGATAAATAACCGCCTTCATAATCCTGTCTCCTCCAGAAAACGGGAGGGGTCCTTCTCCCTCTCATACTGACGTTTTACGTAACACAACGATAATTCTTTTTTTGCTCTTGTCATTCCCACATAAAACAGGCGTCTCTCCTCTTCTATGGAGTCTTCCAGAACCGCCTTTTTATAGGGAATATTTCCTTCATTTACATTAAGGATCCACACCTTATCATACTCCAGTCCTTTGGATGCATGAAGCGTAGACACAGTCACACCCTCCCTGACATGCTCCTGTTTCTTTGCCTGATCCTGAAGCTTTTGAGAATAGTCCTCTATATAACGTTCCCATTCCTCCAGTGTCTTCATTCCCGCCGCACTTTCCTGGATCCTGTCAAAAACCTCGAGAAGCTCTTCCGGCTTCATCCGACGGTACACCGCATATTCCTGAAGATATTCCTCATATTTCATTCCCTTTCGGATGAAATTCATGGCAGCATAGGGAGGCAGCGTCTTCAGGATCCTCAAATGGGTCTCCAAAGTTGTCAGGCGATCGCACATCCAGTCCTTATCCCGGTAAAATTCCCGAAGCCTGTCGAAGGAAATTTCCGTGTCGGTAAGGGCTTCTCTGGAAAGGTACCTGTTCGGCCTGTTCATAACTTCCAGGAATGTTTTTCTGCTTCTGTCCCCTGCCGCCATATGTAAGTATGCCCGGATGTTTCTGCAGATCCAGTGCCGGAAAAGATTGGGAAGCTGCTCTTTCATGGTAAAAGGCACCTGATATTCCATCAGAGCTCCCACCAGTCCCTCTCCTTCCTGATTGGTCCGAAGAAGAAGCGCCGTATCCTCCAGATTCTCTCCCCTGTCCAGACGGCTCTTCAGCTTTCTCACAATATCCAGATACTCTTCCCTTGGGTTTGCATATTCCTGCACTGTTACCGGATTCCCTGCTTCATTTGGCGTATGAAGTTTTTTCTGAAACCGTTTCCTGTTGCAGTCAATGACCTTCATGGCCGTGTGCAGAATGTTGCCGCTGCAGCGATAATTCACATCCAGAAGAACTGTTTCCGACCCGGGATAATCCCTGGTAAAATTCAGCATGATCTCCGGACGGGCGCCCCGGAAATGATAAATGGACTGATCGTCATCACCCACAATAAACAGATTATTCTCCGGCTGTGCCAGAAGACGCACGATCTCGTACTGCAGCCGGCTGATATCCTGAAATTCGTCTACCAGGATATAACGGAATTTCTGCTGCCAGGCGGCAAGGATATCCTTTCTCTGCACAAAGAGTTCATAGCAGTATAGGAGCATATCGTCAAAATCCAGTTTTCTCCTGGATTTTAAGGTATCCCTGTATCCTGTATAGATCTCACGAAACACTTCATCCGGACAGCAGGCAGAGTAATAATGCTCCAGCGGGATTCTTCCGCATTTCACCACACTGATCTCTCTGGCCACCTCCTCCGGAAAATCCCCCTCCTCTGCCAGTTCTCCGCCATAACGAAGCGTCATTTCTTTCAGAATATCAAATTTTTCTTCCTCCGAAAGGATATTGGCCGCCGTAAACCCATATGCATTTTTCAGAATCCCGTAAAATACACCGTGAAACGTGCCAAAGGTCACCTGTGAACGTTCCTCTCCCGTAAATTTCAGATAACGTTCCTTCATTTCCCTGGCGGCTGCCCTGGAAAACGTTACCACAAGTATGGACGAGGCAGGTATCCTTCCTTCCCTGATCATATATGCTGTTCTTTCCACTATAACGGAGGTTTTCCCCGAACCGGGTC
This sequence comes from uncultured Blautia sp., assembly GCA_945872375.1. Classification (GTDB taxonomy): domain Bacteria; phylum Bacillota; class Clostridia; order Lachnospirales; family Lachnospiraceae; genus Blautia_A. The sequence goes on from CAMBYR010000241.1 coordinate 2,044, forward strand.
CTGCCAGGACCATCATAGGTCCCGACAGGTGAGCGATTGCCCTTTGTTGAGATGGATTTCTCTTCATGACTGTTTACAGTGCTGCATCCAGCTTTTCCACAGCAGCCTTTACACGGCTCACTGTTTCCTCTTTTCCAATGATCTCCATAATTTCCGTAGCTCCTGCAGGAGTCATCTGTTTGCCGGAAACAGCTGTACGAAGAGGCCACATCACATAGCCGTTTTTGTATCCTTTTTCTTTGACAAATTCGCTGAGTGCGGCATACAGTGCATCGTTGGAATAATCCTCATGCGCTTCCAAAAGCGGAAGGACCTCCTTCAATACGGCTGCAGAGCTTTCCTCAGTTGTTTTCATTTTTTTGTGACGATACATGGAAACATCGTATTCCGGTACTTCCTCAAAGAAATCGATCAGTGCAGGGATATCCGGGAATACTTCGATTCTCGTCTGTACCATGCCGGCGATCTTTTTAAAATCGTACTCCTTTTTCAGTACTTCCTTCATGTAAGGAAGTGCCCTTTCATAAAAGGCTTCCGGATCCATTTTTTTGATGTATTCGCCGTTCATCCAGCGAAGCTTTGTCACATCAAACACTGCCGGTGATTTGCTGATATGATGATAATCAAAGGCCTCCACCAGTTCCGGAAGACTGTAGATCTCCCTGTTTTCCTGCGGACTCCACCCAAGAAGCGCCACATAATTGACAATGGCCTCTGTCAGGAAGCCCTGCTCTGCCAGATCCTCATAGGAGGAATGTCCGGAACGCTTGGAAAGCTTCTGATGCTCTTCATTGGTGATCAGCGGGCAGTGCACATATACCGGGATCTCCCAGCCGAAGGCTTCATAAATACGATTATATTTCGGTGCGGAAGAAAGATATTCATTTCCTCTGACCACGTGGGTAATTCCCATCAGATGGTCGTCCACCACATTGGCAAAATTATAGGTGGGATATCCGTCTGATTTGATCAGGATCAGATC
>CAMBYR010000242.1 GCA_945872375.1 uncultured Blautia sp.
TATTTCCTGAATTATGAAGAAATTTATACCGAAGGAATTACAAAAATCACACCGGAAGATATGGCATACGCAAAAGAACTTGGTATGACTATCAAGCTTTTGGGAACCAGCCGCAAGGTGGGAGGGTCCTTCTATGCCATGGTAGCACCGTTCCTTCTGGGACAGAACAGTCCGCTTTACAGTGTCAACGATGTATTTAACGGCATTTTTGTACACGGAAACGTGCTTGGCGATGCCATGTTCTACGGAAGCGGCGCCGGAAAGCTTCCCACCGCAAGTGCAGTGGTAGCAGATGTGGTGGATGAAGCAAAACACCTTCACAGAAATATTATGACCAACTGGAGCAGTCATCCGCTGAAACTGATGGACATGGATGAAGTGGAGGGCAGATATTTTGTCCGCGTGCAGGGAACGACAGTGGATAAGGTGGAAGCCGCATTTGGCAAAGTGGAAATTGTAAATCTGAAAGAGCTTCCGGGAGAATTTGCGTTTGTGACTTCTTCCATGAAGCAGGGTGAATATAAGGAAAAAATCAAAGCTTTGGGCAGCAGTGTCCTGACCATGATCCGTGTAAAGGACTGAGCCCCTGGCAAAACGAGGAGAAATGATTATGAAATATGTAGTTGTTTTGGGCGACGGAATGGCAGACTGGCCGCTGGAGGAACTTCAGGGACAGACGCCTCTTTCTTACGCTGAGACACCGGTGATGGATGCCCTTGCCGCCGTTTCTGAAATCGGTACGGTACCCACCATTCCGGAGGGAATGGCGCCGGGCAGTGATACGGCGAACCTTTCTGTCATGGGATATGATCCCAGAAAGTATTACACGGGACGTTCCCCGCTGGAAGCACTGAGTATCGGAGTGGACATGAAGGACAGCGATGTGGTGTATCGCTGCAATATCGTGACACTTTCGGAGGAGGATGCTCCCTATGAGGAGCAGACCATTCTGGATCACAGCTCCGACGAGATCAGTACAGAGGATGCGGATATCCTTCTGAAAGCGGTGGCAGAAGAGCTGGCAAATGAAACTTTTCAGTTTTATACAGGAACCAGCTACCGCCATTGTATGATCTGGAATCATGGAGAGGTACAGGATCTGACACCTCCTCATGATATTCTTACCAGAAAAATCGGAGAATATCTCCCGGCCGATCCTGTGATTCGCCGAATGCAGGAACGCAGCTATGAAATTCTGAAAAATCATCCGCTGAACCTGGAGCGTAAGGCAAAAGGACTGAATCCTGCCAACAGCTTCTGGTTCTGGGGAGCAGGCACAAAGCCTGTTCTGACTTCCTTTGAGGAAATCTACCATAAAAAGGGAGTCATGATTTCTGCCGTAGATCTCTTAAAAGGAATCGCCGTGGGAGCAGAAATGGATCGTGTGATCGTAGAGGGCGCCAACGGCGGTCTGAATACCAATTATGAGGGCAAGGCCAGGGCAGCAGTGAAAGCTCTGACAGAAGACGGTTATGATTTTGCCTATATACATGTGGAGGCTCCGGATGAAATGGGCCACCAGGGAAGTGTGGAGAAAAAGATCCGTTCCATTGAATATCTGGACGGACGCCTGATCAAACCGGTCAAAGAAGGGCTGGATGCATCAGGAGAAGCCTACCGGATGCTGATTCTGCCGGATCATCCGACACCCATTGCAGTGCGTACCCATGTGGCAGAACCGGTGCCTTATCTGCTGTATGACAGCACTGCGCCGGAAGCCCATACCTGGCATTACAATGAAAAAGAAGCGTCGGAGGGCGGCATTACCGTTGCTCACGGCTGGGATCTGATGAGCTATTTATTCAGGGAAAAAAACTGAGAAGTCAATGAAAAGTTACGATAATTTTTTTCAAAATAGGGGCAGAAGTCTCTGACTTGGAAAAAGCAGAGGTGCAAAAGCCGTTACAGCAGGAGGAAGCTATGTTAATTGTAAAGAAATTCGGCGGCACTTCCGTGGCAAATAAAGAGCGAATCTTTCATGTGGCCCGGAGATGTATTGAGGATTATCAGAAAGGCAGCGATGTGGTGGTAGTTCTTTCCGCAATGGGAAAATATACCGATGAGCTGATTTCCATGGCTCAGGATATTAATGAAAAACCGCCAAAAAGAGAGATGGATATGCTTTTTACCATTGGAGAACAGATGTCTGTGGCACTGATGGGAATGGCACTGAATAAGCTGGGTGTTCCGGCTGTTTCTCTGAATGCATTTCAGGTTGCCATGCACACCACAAGCGTTCATGGCAATGCGCGTCTGAAACGGATCGATACGGAAAGAATCAGACGGGAGCTGGAGCAGAGAAAGATCGTTGTGGTAACAGGATTCCAGGGAATTAATAAATATGATGATTACACAACACTGGGACGGGGCGGATCCGATACAACGGCGGTTGCTCTTGCTGCAGCACTTCATGCGGATGCCTGTGAGATCTATACGGATGTAGACGGCATTTATACGGCAGATCCCCGAAAGGTGCCCACTGCACGTAAACTGAAGGAAATTACGTATGATGAAATGCTGGATCTGGCCACTTTGGGGGCTGGAGTTCTTCACAACAGATCTGTGGAAATGGCGAAAAAATATGGTGTGCCCCTGGTGGTACGCTCAAGCCTGAATAACAGCGAAGGAACCGTGGTAAAGGAGGAAGTTTCAGTGGAAAGAATGTTGATCAGCGGAGTTGCGCTGGATACGGAGGCAGTTCGTATTGCAATTCTCGGACTTAAGGATGTTCCGGGTACTGCATTTCGTGTATTTGATACCCTTGCAAGAAAAAATATTAATGTAGACGTGATCCTGCAGTCCATCGGGCGTGCCGGTACAAAGGATATCTCTTTTACCGTAGACGGAAAGGATCTGGATGATGCTGTGGCTGCCCTTGAAGAAAACCAGGCACGTCTGGGCTATAAGGAACTGCATTCCGAGCGGAACATTGCCAAACTTTCCATTGTCGGAGCCGGTATGATGAGCAATCCCGGTGTTGCCGCAAAAATGTTTGAAAGCCTTTACA
>CAMBYR010000243.1 GCA_945872375.1 uncultured Blautia sp.
ACGCTGATTCTGGATGCATCTGCGGCATGTCATATGCCGGATGTGCTGGAAATGCCCTACCGCCCGCCTCTTGCAGACAGCGGAAAACCGGGAGAAAAACCATATACCTATCGCCTTTCTTCCTGTACCTGCCTGGCAGGAGACGTGATTGGAGATTACTCTTTTGACAGGAAGATCCTGCCGGGGGACAGGCTGTATTTTCAGGATATGGCAATCTACTCCATGGTGAAAAACAATACATTTAACGGTATCTGTCTGCCTTCCATAATGATTATGGACAGTAAGGGGGAATGCCGTCTTGTAAAGAAATTCGGATATGAGGACTTTAAGGGACGGCTGTCCTGAGCAAGAGAATTTGGCTGAATAGAAAGAGATATATTATGAAAAAAATAGTTTCTCTTCCGGCGGAAGACGGATACCGGATGCCGGGAGAATTTGAACCACACAGAGGCTGTGTGATGATCTGGCCGGTTCGTCCCGGCTCCTGGCCCTATGGGGGAAAAGAGGCACAGAAAAGCTTCCTGGAAATTGCAGAGGCTATTTCTGAAAGTGAAAAGGTCTGGATGCTCTGTGATCATGAGCATGCGGCAAAGCTTCGCGGGATTCTGCGGGATAAACCGGAGATTTATGTGCTGGAAATCCCTACAGACGATGCCTGGGCAAGAGATGTGGGGCCGACCTGTGTCAGAAACCGGCAGGGAAATGTCAGGGGAATCAGCTGGGAATTTAATGCCTGGGGAGGAACGTTTGACGGGCTGTATGCCCATTGGGAGAAGGATGATCGGGCTGCAAAGGCCATCTGTCGGGAACTGGAAATGGATTGCTACGACGCACATCCCTTTGTGCTGGAGGGCGGTTCCATCCATTCCGATGGTGAGGGTACGGTTCTGGTCACGGAGGCCTGTCTCCTGAGTCCGGGGCGAAATCCGCAAATGACAAAAGAAGAAATTGAGAACCATTTAAAACAATACCTTGGGGCAGAGAAAATCATCTGGCTTCCAAGAGGGATTTACCAGGACGAGACTAATGAGCATGTGGATAATGTCTGTGCATTTGTTCGCCCGGGAGAGGTGGTTCTGGCATGGACGGACAACAGGGAAGATCCTCAGTGGGAGTTGAGCATGGCTTCTCTCAAAGTACTGGAAACAGAACGGGATGCCAGAGGAAGGGCTTTCCAGATACACAGGCTTCCTATCCCGGAAAAACCGGTATGTATCACAGAACAGGAACTTTTGGGATTTCAGTTCGAAGAAGGAGAAGATCGGAGGGAAGCCGGAGAGCGTCTGGCTGCCAGCTATGTGAATTTCTACATTTCCAATGGCGGTGTGATCGTGCCGCAGTTTGGCGATGTGAATGATAAAAAAGCCCTGAAGATTCTGGAAAACCTATTTCCGGAGCGGAAAATTTATCCGATTTGGGCGCGACCCATTATTGTGGGAGGCGGAAATATTCACTGCATTACCCAGCAGATTCCGCAGGGAAAGGATATTGATATATGAGAAAAGTGACCATTGGAACTGTTCAGATGCAGTGCAGAAAAACAGTGGAAGAAAACATTCAGAAGGCAGACAGTATGGTCCGTCTGGCGGCAGAACAGGGGGCAAATGTGATCCTTTTGCCGGAGCTGTTTGAGCGTCCCTATTTCTGTCAGGAACGAAGATATGACTATTATGAATATGCAAAACCGGTAATGGAAAATGATGCAGTTCTGCATTTTCAGGAGACAGCCCGGGAGCTTCAGGCGGTGATTCCTGTGAGCTTCTATGAACGGGACGGTCTGGTTTTGTACAACAGTATTGCCGTAATCGATGCAGATGGAAGTATTCTGGGGGTCTATCGGAAAACGCATATCCCGGATGACCATTATTATCAGGAAAAATTTTATTTTACACCGGGGAATACGGGCTTTCGCGTGTGGGAAACCAGATATGGCCGTGTGGGAATCGGCATCTGCTGGGATCAGTGGTTTCCGGAGACGGCCCGGTCACTGGCAATTGGCGGGGCTGAAATGATTCTGTATCCTACAGCGATCGGAAGTGAACCGATTCTGGAATGTGACAGTATGCCACACTGGAGGAGATGCATGCAGGGACATGCCGGAAGTAATCTGCTTCCTGTGGCGGCGGCAAACCGCATCGGCAGAGAAGAAGTTCTGCCCTGTGAAGAAAACGGCGGACAGCAGTCGGCGCTTGTATTTTATGGCTCCTCATTTATTACGGATGAGACCGGTGAACTGATAGCCAGTGCATCAAGAGACAGGGAGGAAATTCTTACGGCATCTTTTGATCTGGATGAAATAGAAAAAAATCGAATGAGCTGGGGAATTTTCCGGGACAGAAGGCCGGAGTGCTATGAACGGATTTTTACATAAATCATAAGTTCCTACATAATCATGAGTTCTGTGTTTCCAATACGCGCAGGAAATGTTAAAATGGACAAAGAAGAACAGTGGGAAAACACTGAAAGAGAGCTGGAAAGGCAGGATATTATTATGAAAGAAATCACGAAACAGCGTATCTGTGATACGATTGCAGATGCAATTGCACAGGGGGTTACGGCAGGAGTCAATCTCCTGGTATTGAAAGATGGCCGGGAATTGTTTTATACAGAACAGGGAATGGCAGATCGGGAGGCGGGAAAACCCATCCGTCGCGATTCGATTTTTCGTCTGTATTCCATGTCCAAACCTGTTACGGCTGCAGCGGCAGTGATATTGGTGGACAGAGGATTGCTGGATCCGGGACAGTTTGTGGCAGATATTCTTCCGGGATTTTCCAATCTGATGACGGAAAAGAACGGAACTATTGTTCCGGCAGAGTCTCAGATGACAGTACATCATCTTTTAAATATGACATCAGGACTGACCTATGGGGATGACCTGTCTACGGTAAACGGACG
>CAMBYR010000244.1 GCA_945872375.1 uncultured Blautia sp.
ACAGAGAACAGGGAGTTCATGAGAAACCGAAACCAGTGGAGGAAAGACCTGTTCCGGAGTCCATGCCGAAGTTTCTCCAGGAGGGTGCAGCCAGACAGCTGGCAAGAACGAGTCAGCTGAATACGGATGCGATCCGTCAGGCACGTAAAAATCCTGTGCCGGTATCTATACAGCTGGAGAAACCGACAGCCGGAGAAATAGCAAAAAATGCAGCCCGGAATACGCCAAAGGCTCAGAGCACAATACAGAAGCCTCAGAAATCTGCATCCGGAAAAACAGCATCCGAAAAGGATAGCCTGTCCGGTTATCCGTCAGGACGTTCCCGTCAGTCAGATCCCGGTATAAGAAAAACCGGAGCTGTAAAGCCCAGAGTTACCTCTATCACAGATCTGGAAGACGACCGTGACCAGAATCTCCAGGAGTGGGAAGGATCCGTGCCAGAGAATGACGGAAATGACGATGACAGAAGGAAACGGAAAGGTATTTTCAGAATGCTTATAACAGCCGGGATCCTTGTTGTGCTGATCGGCGGGATCCTTGCGGTACGAACGATACGGAAACCTGCGGATAACGGGGAACCTTCGTATACAGGTTCCGATGATTCTGATGCTCTGAACAAAGGAAATTTCGGTACTGCAGACAATTCGGATAAAAGCTTCGCACAGGCAATGGAAACGATACGTGACCATGCGACAACCATAGAAAATGCTCTGGACAGCTATAGACGTGAAGGTGCAGAGGGGGATTGCCTGCGCTTTTATAACGGATCAGGAGAGATCGCCAAAGTACTTGTATATCCCGGCAGTTCCGCAGATGGCGTTTATGAGGAATATTTTTACTGGGGCGAGCAGATGTTTTATACTTATGTATGGGACGGAGATGAGAAGCAGTATTTTTATTATCAGGACGGCCTTCTGATCCGATGGATCGATGCAGATGGTAAGGTTCATGATAAAGAGAGCGATAACGACAAATATGTAGAACTGGGAGACAAATACTGGAGTAATTCTGTAGTGGAGCTTCAGCAGTAATGTCGAAGGGTTTTTACGAAAGGAAAAAGAATGGCCTATCAGATTGATTATGCGTATACATGTCACACCGGAAAGGTGAGGACAAATAATGAGGATAATTTCTGGTGCTGCGGAGTGCGCCTGCCGGTGCACAACCAGGGGGTTGACGGAATCCTGGCAGGTCATACACAGCACTGGCAGCTTCCAATGCTGGCTGTTTTTGACGGCATGGGCGGAGAAAGCTGCGGTGAAATGGCAGCTTCTGCAGCTGTGGAAGCGCTGGGAGGCTTCTATGAAGAAAACAAAAAGACCTTGAAAAAAGAGCCTGTGGTTTTTCTGACAGGAGCCTGCGAAAATATGAATGAGGCAGTATGTCGCTACAGCAATGAAAACTGTATCAGAAGCATGGGAACAACCATGGCACTTTTGTCTTTCAGCGAAAAGGCAATCTATGCCTGCAACCTTGGGGATAGCCGTATCTACCATCATTTTCAGGGGAAGTTCCAGCAGATTTCCACGGACCATGTGATCGGCGGAAAAATGCTGGGAAAAGCTCCGCTGACGCAGTATCTGGGCTTTCAGGAAGAAAACATGGCACTGGAGCCTTCTATCGTGGAGATCGGTTATCAGCCGGGAAGCTCGTATCTGATCTGTTCAGATGGAGTGACAGACATGCTTTCTGATGAGGAGCTTCAGAAGATCCTTGACGGGACAGAAACCGCAGAAGAAAAAGTAGGTAAGATCCTGGAACAGGCATTGGAAAGAGGCGGCAGAGATAATGTGACACTGGTCCTTGCACAGATCAGCGGCTATGAAGAAAAAAATATTCTCAAACGCTGGGCAGAGCGCCACAGTACCGGACGGTAATAAACCCGGGGAGTAAGAAAAGGGATAAGGAGAAAATTTGCGATGAGAAATCGAATGCAGGATCTTGATTTTGAACAGACAGTTGCCTTCGATTCAGTGAAGGACTTTGAATTTACAAGAAAGGCGGCACAGAGGTTCCGCCAGGTTGTCAGTCTGGATTCCTTTGAGGATGAGGATGCAGATGTTATTTTTCATTATCTTTACAAGGAGATGGAACTGGTTTCCTTTGGTGACTATCTGAAACGATATGTGTATGAGCGTGCAGAGCTTGAGGAGCCTTTTTCCCAGGTGCCGCAGGAAGTCTACAGAGAGATCGTTGTGGAATCCTTCAAGGAAACCTACACACCGAAATCCATGTCACCTACATCAGCCAAGCTGAGTTCTCTGGTGAATAACTGGCTGACTCAGGCATCTGTGAAGCGTGAAACAGTTTTTCTGCTGGGGTTCGGACTTCGGATGAGTACAGAGGATGTTTCAGATTTTCTGACCCGGGTGCTTCGTGAGCAGGATTTTGATTTCCATAATCCGGAAGAAGTGATCTACTGGTATTGTTACCGGAATCATCTTGGCTATTATAAAGCGGAGGAATATAAAGAAACCTACAAACAGATGACTCCGGTGGAAAAAAAGACCGGAGAAATCGTGTATGGCACAGGGCTTTGTCTGGACAGTGAGGAAAAGCTTCTGGAATATCTGGCTTTTCTGAAAGGAAGACATGATGATCCGAAATCAGAGAAGAGCCAGGCTTTTCAGGAATTTATGATCCTTCTGGAGCGGGCAAGGAAGATCATTGCAGCCATGTATCAGGAAGATGAGGAAGAAAACGGTGGCAAAAAGATCTGGAAGCCTGAGAATATCAGTGCTTCGGATCTGGAAAAGGGTATCTGCAGCGGGATCCCCATTAATAAAATGGGAAATCTCAAAAAGATGTCCGCATCCATTCTGGCAAAGCATTTCAGCCAGAAGCGTTTCAGCAGGCAGAGGATTACA
>CAMBYR010000245.1 GCA_945872375.1 uncultured Blautia sp.
ACAGGAAGCCTCCTGAAGCTTCTGTGTTCCCTGATAAAATACGATCCTTGGCTGTCCCATAGACGCAAACGTCGGATCAAAGGCCCAGCCAATGGCATTTAAGGTGCCATTCTCATAATGGAAGAAATCAACACTGCCCATACAGGTAGGAGTTGTCTCCACTCCCATCACTGCTGCCGGCTCTGTATGATAACGAAGAACCTTTTTGACCAGTCTCTTTACCCGCGCTTTTTTGCCTGGATGACGAAGGGCCTCTTCCTGCGCACGGGCTGCTTCCTCTGCAGCCTGCTTTGCGGCACGTTCAGCCTCTTTTCTGACACGCTCCTGTTCTCTTCGTACTTCACGCTCTTTTTCAAAGGCCAGAAGCTTTTCCACATCCGGAAGCTCAAGGCAGTCAAGTTTTCCCTCTATTACGATCCTGTCCACATTTTCCGGGTGCGTAACATCGATAAGATAAAAGCCATCGGTGGTAAAAAACGCAGTGGTACTGTTATCCACCTTCATATGGACACCCTGAGGCACAAGCTCCGCACTGCATCCGCAATCCAGACGCTCTATCCTCACTTTCAGGAAATGACCGTTTGCAGGATTCCAGCGGAGATTTCGTATTCCTTTGATACCGGAAAGCGCAAACTCTACCCGGAAACGGTTTCCGGAAAGTTTTTCCTCTGCATAAAGTGTATGCTCTTCACAGAATCCCTCACCAAGATCATAGTACATCTTGCTGTGCATTTGATGCTTTTCTCTTTCTCTGTTCACCAGCTCTGTTACGGAAACCGGCACTTTTTTCTGTTCAAACGGGATCAGAGAACCACAGCCCACATACTCATAGACGAAATGCATGGTCCAATCCATAAATATCTCATAGTCTGTATAGCTGATGTCAAACTCCGCCATCATCTCATCCTCATGACATAACCGCGGCAGCTCAGAAACATGTGTATACAGTTCATGGATCAGGCGCCACATGATAAAATTCACAGGCACAGGGAAATCAAACATCCACTCATAATCTATGATCTGATTTTCCTTTTCTCCCATAAAGATGTTGCTGCAGATCAGATCCACATTGGCCGGGCAGACACATTCGTAATCCTCTCTTCCCGGATGATCACCAAATACCTCGCGGAACTCTCCGGTCCTGTAATCCACAACCTGACGAGCCCCGAAAAATTCCTGATAGAATTTTTTAAGAAGGGCCTTGATCTCTTCAAGATCTTCTTTCTGGGCAAGCTCTGCGATTTCCTGGTGAAGAGTTTTTCCAGTAAGGAGCGGATAAGAGATCTTTCCGTTTTCTGCCCTGCAGGGAAGATTCTTGTATTTATCGGATCCGGTACTCTCTGTTCCGGTTTTTTCCAGTTTTTCCACAAATTCCTCAGCCTGGGGCACCATAGCCTCTTTTTCCGCACGGACCTCTCCGTTCTCCCGGACGATCCTGGTCAGAAGACGGAACTTTTCTTTTCGCTCCTGGTTCAGCTTCACATAAAGGATTTCCTCCGGGTCCTGATTCTCGGTACGTCCTGCCTCCACAAGAAAAGAATTCACAAAGCTGTCCAGGATCTTCTCTTTTTCGAAGGCCCTTACGCCTTCACTTTCTGCAAAAAGATCTGCTGTCTTATCTGTGTATACAGGATAGCTTCTTCCGTAGGAATTGGTATAAAGGCTCTCATCTGTAAAAATCTCTGTCGGAAATTTATAATCCGGATACGGGTAGTAAAAGCGCAGAAAAGGAAAGCCGCTGTTTTCCAGCAGCTCTCCCAGTTCATTCTTGGAAAAGGTGCGCACAGACTGATTTCCCGGATATCCATTGATCCCGAAAAAATGAAGATCTGTGTGATCCTCCGGTGCTCCGGCAAAATACTTCAATCCCAGTCTGTTCTCAATGGCGATCAGAAGTCTTCCCTCCGGCTTCAGATAAGCGCCCATACGCTGAAGAAATGTCTCGTAAGGAGTTTTTCCCTCGGTAAAGCTCATGGCATACTCCAGCACACCGTTTACTACCACATAGTCGAATTTTTCCGGAAAAGTCATGTCATTCAGGTTTCCAACCATGATCGTCAGATTTTCCTTATCCCTGTTTCTCGCATAATTGATATCTGCCCGACGTTTGGAAAGCTCCACGGAAGTCACATGACCGGCCTTGCGGCAAAGCATTCCGGTAATGGCTCCGCATCCGGCTCCGATCTCAAGAACGGAATCCGCCTTTTTCAGAGGATACCAGCTTAAGATATTCTCCCGCAGCCCTGAAAAATGGTAGACCATTGGAAAACTCACCTCTTCCTCCGGCAGGTCTTCAAAAGATTTGCCTTCCTGTGCCATTTTCAGAAGTGTTTCCTCGATATCCCCATCGGAATAATGATCCTTCGCCGTATAATAATCTAAATTCAACTCCGCCATAGTCGTTCCTCCACTTATTTCACAGATACTTTGGAAAACAGATCAAAATATCCCACTGCTTTCTTATCTGTGATCACGGTCAGGTTACACACATCGTAAAGACGATGAAATACGGTAAAATCGCCGTCTTTATATCCGGTGCAGCCCAGACACAGCATATATTCCCCTGCCTCCAGAGGCATCACCTGTTTGAAGGTAATCTCACGGACATCGCCTGCCTTCTGCGGTTTCAGAGGCGTATGTTCATACATGGTATTGGTTCCTGTGATCTCGGTGCCTTTCAGATCTTTCAGGGTAAATGCAAAGATCGGATCACTGACATCTGCCTGGAACTTCACTTTCATCTGAACGGAAAATTCCTTGCCTTTTTCGATCACATTGGTGATCATACCTGTATCATCCCGGATGGCAAAATCCACGATCTCGCCAAGCTTACTGCCGTATTCCAGGACCTTGGGATTCAGGTTCA
>CAMBYR010000246.1 GCA_945872375.1 uncultured Blautia sp.
TGTCCGGATTGTGCGACATGTTTGACGGCAAAATTGCAAGGACAAAAAAAGACAGGACCGAAGATGAAAAGATGTTTGGCATCCAGATCGATTCCCTCTGTGACGTAGTGTGTTTTGGGGTATTTCCCATTATCATCTGCTACAGCCTGGGAATGCAGGGAATCGTCAGCAAACTGATCCTGGCTCTCTACGGTGTGGCTTCGGTGATTCGTCTGGCATTTTTCAACGTGACAGAAGAAAAACGCCAGCATGAATGTGCGGAGTGCCGACAGTATTATCAGGGGCTTCCGATCACCTCCATGGCCATTATCCTGCCGTGTATTTATCTGATCAAACGTTTCTGCAGTACCTATTTTCTGTTTGTGCTGAATGCGGCAGTGGTAATCGTTGGTGTGCTGTTTATCAGTGATATCAAGGTGAAAAAGCCACAGAATCCGGTGGTGATCATTCTTGTGGCGCTTGTGGCGCTTGCTCTTGCGAAGATGTTTCATTTGCTGTAAAATACGGAATGGCAAAGGAATGCTTTGCCGGCAAAGAATCTACATAAAACACAGATTGTCAGACAGGGTGTGAGAATATGAAATATATTGACCGAAAAGGAAATATATCCATTGAGGAAAACAGTCAGGATAAATTTTTGAGGCATTTGTATGCAGACCGGGGAGGCAGGCTTTGTCTCCGTGTGCTGGTACAGCCCTTTGTTTCAAAGCTGGCAGGAGCAGTGCTGAATTCTCCGCTTTCGGCCATGGTTGTTCCCGGCTTTGCGGCCAGAAACGGCATCGATATGTCGGAATATCAGGAGGAAGCCTATCATTCCTATAATGATTTTTTTACCAGAAAGATCAGACCGGAAAAACGCCCCATCGCACAAGGGCGAAATATTCTTGTCAGTCCCTGTGACGGAAAACTCAGCATCTACCGGATCAGCCATGACTCCCGGTTCTGCATCAAGGATACGGAGTATACACTCAGACAGCTTCTTCGGAATCCGAAGCTTGCACAGAGGTATCAAAACGGATATGCAGTTCTGATCCGTCTTACGGTGGATAATTATCATCGGTACTGTTATGTGGCAGAAGGTGTGAAATCCTCCAATGTTCATCTGGAGGGATGCTTCCATACGGTAAACCCTGCAGCAAATGACCATGTAGCGGTTTACCAGGAAAATGCGAGAGAATATACGCTTCTTCAGACGCCATGCCTTGGAACGATCCTGATGATGGAAGTCGGTGCCATGATGGTAGGAAAGATTCACAATCATCATAAGGGTCCACGGAAGGTGGACAAGGGAGAAGAAAAGGGATATTTTGAATTTGGAGGCTCCACAGTTGTGCTTCTTCTTCAGCATGGAAAGGTTCGTCCGGATTTCGATCTCCTGGAAAATACGGAAAATGGATACGAAACATTCATAAAGATGGGGGAAAGAATCGGTGAACAGAAACTACCAAAAAGAACTGGATCAGCTTCTGCGCGAACAGGAAAATAAAAAGACGGTGCCAAAGCTGTTTCTTCATGCCTGCTGCGCTCCCTGCAGCAGTTATGTGCTGGAATATTTATCGGACTATTTTGAGATTACCGTGTTTTTCTATAATCCCAATATTTCACCGGAAGAAGAGTACCGAAAGCGTGTGGAGGAGATCAGAAGACTGATCGGAGAAATGTCGTTTCGCTGTCCGGTCCATCTGGAAGAAGGAGAATATTGTCCGGAGCGGTTCTATGCAATGGCAAAGGGACTGGAACAAGTTCCGGAAGGCGGAGAGCGCTGCTTCCGCTGTTATCGTCTCAGAATGGAGGAAGCGGCATCCATGGCGGCAAAAGGCGGCTATGATTATTTTACCACCACCCTCTCCATCAGTCCGCTGAAAAACGCGGCAAAGATCAACGAAATCGGGGAAGAACTGGAGAAAATATACGGAGTTGCACATCTTCCGTCGGATTTTAAGAAGAAAAACGGGTACAAGCGTTCTGTTGAACTGTCCAGGGAACATGATCTGTACCGGCAGAATTACTGCGGCTGTATTTTTTCAAAACGCCCGTGAAAAGTATTGCATTTCCACGAAAATATGATAAACTAACACACAAAGTGTTTTCAAGCTGCTGATTTCCGGCAGCTTTCTTAAATAAAAGAGATAAAAGAAAAGAGGGATGATTATGGCGCAGCTTTGGGGCGGTCGTTTTACCAAAGAGACAGATAAACTGGTATACAATTTTAACGCTTCTATTTCCTTTGACCAGAAGTTCTATGAACAGGATATCCGCGGAAGCCGGGCACACGTAAAAATGCTGGCAAAGCAGGGAATCCTCACAGAGGAGGAACGTGATGCGATTCTCGAAGGTCTGGATGGAATTCTGGAAGATGTGAATTCCGGGAAGCTTCCGATCACATCGGAATATGAGGATATCCACAGTTTTGTGGAGGCAAATCTGATTGACCGGATCGGAGATGCAGGAAAGAAGCTTCACACAGGGCGGAGCCGCAACGATCAGGTGGCTCTCGATATGAAGCTTTATGTCCGTGATGAAATTGACGAGATAGACGGAGAAGTGAAAAAGCTTCTGGAAGCTCTTCAGAAGATTATGGAAGAGAATATTCATACTTACATGCCGGGCTTCACCCACCTGCAGAAAGCGCAGCCGGTGACACTTGCACATCACATAGGCGCTTATTTTGAGATGTTTCGGAGAGACCGTGGACGCCTTGCTGATATCCGGAAACGGATGAATACCTGCCCATTGGGAGCAGGGGCACTGGCAGGCACCACCTATCCTCTTGACCGTGCATATACCGCAAACCTTCTGGGCTTTGATGAGCCGACCAGAAACAGTATGGATTCCGTATCCGACAGGGATTATGTGATCG
>CAMBYR010000247.1 GCA_945872375.1 uncultured Blautia sp.
GAAAAGTCGATTTATATTCAGATTAAAGAAATGATCGAAAATGATATTATCCGGGAGATCATCTGTGAGGAGGAGCGGGTGCCCAGTACCAATGAACTGGCAAAGCTTTACGCAATCAATCCGGCGACAGCGGCCAAGGGGGTGAATCTTCTGGTGGATGAAGGGATTTTATATAAAAAGAGAGGTATCGGAATGTTTGTTGCTTCCGGTGCAAAGGAGAAAATTATGGAGAAGAGAAAAGAACACTTTTTTGATGATTATGTAAAAAGCCTGATAGAGGAAGCCGGCAGACTGGGAATTACAAAAAAAGAATTGATTCATATGATTGAGAAAAACGGTGAGGATACGGTGCAGAAATAGCATTGTTCGAAAATTATTGTTCAGAGGGGATATACAGGTAAAGAGGAGGAAAGAAAAATGAGCAGATTAATTGCAGAAAATATTGTAAAAACATATGGAAATAAAGATGTTCTCCATGGTATCGATCTGGAGCTGGAATCGGGTAAAATTTATGGACTGATTGGAAGAAACGGAGCTGGAAAAACAACGCTTCTTTCCATCCTGACATCCCAGAATCCAGCTTCTTCCGGAACGGTTACCTTTGACGGAGCACCTGTATGGGAAAATCCGGATGTATTGGCGCATCTCTGCTTTTCCAGAGAGCTGAACACCATGGTCGGAGGCAGCGCCAACACCATGAAGGTAAAGGAATATCTGCGGATGGCATCCATCTTTTTCCCGAACTGGGATCAGCAAATGGCAGATCAGCTTGTAAAGGAATTTGATCTTGATGTGAAAAAGAAGATCAGCAAGATCTCCAAAGGAATGCTTTCCATGATAACGATTATTGTTGCACTGGCAAGTAAGGCGGAATTTACATTCCTGGATGAACCGGTGGCAGGTCTGGATGTGGTTGCAAGAGAAAAATTCTACAGGATACTGGTGGAAGAGTTCATGGAGACGGGCAGAACATTTGTGGTGTCCACGCATATTATTGAGGAAGCGGCAGATGTGTTCGAGGAAGTGATCATTGTGGATCGCGGAAAAATAATATTAAAGGAAAACACGGTAGAACTGCTGGAGCGGTGTGTTCATGTAAGCGGTCACGAGGAGCAGGTAAATCAGGCAGTTGCAGGCCTTGAAGTACATCATGAGGAACATATTGGCAGAAGCAAGGGTGTGGCTGTTATGCTGAAACCGGGTCAGGTAATTCCGCGGCAGTTTGATGTGGATGTTCAGAAAATGAGTCTACAGAAGGTGTTTGTGGCTCTCTGCGGGGAAGATGCCTGACAAAGAGGAGGACGCGGATGATGAAAACAGAAAAGAAATGTAGAAAAAGCGGCCTGGAAAGCAGTCTGAATTTCTGGGGAAAAAATTGTCTGGAAAGTATCGGGATTTCTCTGGCAGGTGCAGCGCTTCTGTTCCTCTTTTTTGGAATGGGCAGAGGAATCTATAAGGCGGGAGATGGTGTGGAGATATTGGCTCTTGTACCTTATTATATTTTTCTGGCAGGAGGCTTTTGCGGCCTGATGCTCGTGGTGGGATATTTTCAGTTATATTTTCCGATTTTGATTTCCATGAATGTGACAAGAAAAAAGATTGTCGGCGGAATTTTGCTGTGTCAGATCGTGATGCTGGCAGTGCTTGTAGGAATATCGGGACTGATCTGGCGTCTGATTCCCGGGGATATTTCTTCCGGAGGATTGCGGATTCTTCCTATGCTCATCGGTATTCTGCTGCTCGCAGCTGCATTTTGTATCGCGCTTGGGGCAGTCATCGTTCGATGGGGAAAAATCGGAACCGTGATTTTTGCAGCACTGGCAGCTCTTATTGGGGCAGCAGCAGGAATGTCCGTCGCCATGCTTGCAGGTTCAGACAGTGATTTTTGGATGGAAATCGTGAAGCTTTCCGGTACGGCGGAAGGGGGATTTGTTTGGATTATTTTGGCAGCAGGCATTCTTTTTTACGCTGCCGCAGCGATTTTCTCCGCAGTGATTACCAGGAAAGTGGAAGCAAGGTTATAGGGAGGTACGGCAATGATAAAAATGATAAAAAAACAATTTCTCTGTATGTTCCGGGATACCGGAGTGATGCTTGCTTTGGGCCTGGGTGGGTTTGCATTTGGAAAAATTCTGATGGCAGTTATCATGCGGTTTGATCAGACTGCAGAGACCTATTTTCCGCTGGGAACACTGCTGGCTTCTCTGATGATGCTGATGTATGCAGCGATCAATGGGTGCCTTTGCCTGACGTATTATTTTCGGATCGAGATTTCCATGGGAGCAGTCAGAAAAGAGTTTCTGCCTTCCTTTTATCTGGTATCGTTTTTGGAAAATATGGCAGGAGTCCTGGTAATCATGATATTGAACTGGCTGGATAATTTCACAAATGAACGGATGTTTTCCGGATTTGCCAATGAGATTGACTTTTTTCCATGGATTTTACGGTATGGCTTTCTCGTAATGGCAGGCGTGACTCTGGTTGGAGGAATGGTCGGCACGATGATCACGAAATTTGGAAGAAAAGCGGGCTGGACATTCTGGGCTCTCTGGATGGTGGGATGTTTTGTACTGCCGAATGTTCACAGTGCAGCAGAAGAGGTACCCGGTTCCATTCTGGGAAAGGCCGGCCTTGCGCTGGGAAAATTTCTGACGGCAGTACCGATTCCAGTGTGGGTGGTATTTTCGGCAGCAGCAGCGGTCCTTTGTGTTTGTATTACATGGGAAATCATACGAAAACAGCAGGTGACGATATAGGAAATATAAAAACACCCCGGCAGACCAGTCGGGGTGTTTTTATAAAAAATCGTAACTGTTCAGTACCTTCACAGTTACGAGCAAAAATCCATTTAAAATCGCC
>CAMBYR010000248.1 GCA_945872375.1 uncultured Blautia sp.
ATACATGGAAATGGCGGCAGATGGCAATGGCTGTAAGAGAATTATAAATACTGAATTTTCCGGGACTATCGATCTCCACAGGAAAATCCAGAAGTCCCTTCAGATGATAGGAAATTCCCAGATATCCCTTTCCTCCCACAAGCTGTGCATCCTCTGCGCGAAGATCTGCTTCCGGAGAAAAACCATAGGTCTCCAGCTGACAGGTATGGCCTTCTGCGATTCTGTCAAAATGTTCGTCGTCTCTGTTGACAATTCCCACGCGACATTGTTTCAGAAGCATCGCCTTGCAGGAAAGATAATGGTCAAAATCCCGGTGCTCGTTGGGGCCGATATGGTCGGGCTCAATATTGGTAAAAATACCATAATCAAACACAAAGCCCTGCGTCCTGTGAAGCATCAGACCCTGTGAGGAAACCTCCATCACGACAGCATCACAGCCGGCATCCACCATTTCCCGGAAATATTTCTGAATCACAAAGGACTCCGGTGTGGTATTGGAGGCAGGAATCACTTTTTCTCCGATAATCGCCTCGATCGTTCCGATCAGGCCCACTTTATAACCTGCATTTTCCAGAATAGACTTCACCATATAGGTGGTGGTCGTTTTTCCTTTTGTTCCGGTAATTCCGATGGTTTTCAGCTTTTCCGCAGGATAGCCGAACCATGCGGCCGAAATAAATGCCATGGCATATCTGGTATCCGGAACAACAATGACCGTCACATGCTCCGGCACCTGAACCGCTTCTTCCGCAACAATAACGCCGGCACCCTTTGCCGCCACATCAGAAACAAATTTATGACCATCTGCCACAGCACCACGGATGCAGATAAACAGAGAGCCTTCTGTAACCTTACGGGAATCATATTCAACACCAGTCACTTCTCTGTCCAGAGTTCCCTGAACACAGTTGTAGTCAAGACGTTCCAGCAGGGATAATAATTTCATATGATTTTCCTCCATATATGGTTCTGTTTTTTTCTAATATAGAATATCACACCTCTTTCGGAAATTCAACGTTTTCGCACCATGTACAGACACACCGCGCCGTTTGCCCCGATCAGGACTGCCGCTGCAAGAAGCGCGATCCAGAAGACTGGTTCTGCGGAATCTCCCGTTTTCGGCGCATAGCCTTCAGAATACCCGTCCGTAAATGTCTCCGCCGCGGTCTGTCCCCCGCCGTAATCTCCCGGGTTCAGCGGAGTTTCAGAAGGCGTACGATCGATAATCTCCACTCCGGATTCTGCTGTTATAATTTTTTCTCCCGTTTCCTTTGTACGCACAAGAACCTGATTCAGCAGCTTTCCGCTTTTGACAGTTTCCGGAAGCGTTACGACAGCCTCCAGAGAAACCGTCTCTCCAGGCAAAATGCTGGAAATCAGTGCCTGTGTCTTTGTGCCGTTCAGCACGACCCCGTCTTTTTCCAGAAACTGTGCACGGATATTTTCCGATTGAAAACGTTCTGCACTGAGAACGGAATGTAGGGTGCGTTCCCCTGTATTTTTAATACAGATCTGGTAGGTGATGGTATCTCCGGCAGCGGCTCTGGTCCTGTCCGCCGATTTACTGACGGAAAAATCAATTTTCAGAGGAACGGTCTCGGTTCTTTCGGATGCGGTACGTATCACACTTTCCTGCCCTCCGAAGGCTTTCTGTCCTGTAACCGTAATCTGGCAGTCCACTGACTCTGTAAGGCTTTCGGGAAGATCCGCGCTTAGAAGGCATTCTTTTGTCTCACCTTCCTTCAGATCTGTCAGAATCAGCTTTTGTCCTGTCACATCTGTTTCCTGGGCTGATTCCCAGACGCCGGCAAGACGGCCTGCATTCAGGATGCCTTCCATGGAGACAAGAGAAAAGGGCTGCGCCCCTGTATTGGTGACGGAGATTTTCCAGGTGAACTTCTGCCCTGGTTTTGCCTGCGCTGCCTGCGGCTGTATCCGAACATCCAGATCCGCCTCTGCAGCCTCCAGAAACAGCACGGGATTTTCCTCTGCTTTCGCCAGAATCACCTGTCTCCCGCCCTGTTTCAGCACCAGAAATGTACCAGAATCCGCCCAGTTTTCCCCTTCCTCCTCTTCCTGGTTGTCCTGATTCTCTTCCTGATAAAGCCAGGAGACCGGGTACTCTGTCTGCTGCCCCGGATATCGGAATTCCTCCCGAAGAATCAGCGGAATGTGGTATACCGTTTCAAAACCTGTATCTGTTTTTTCTATCGGGCAGGTGATTTCTGTAATGATTCCTGCTTCCCCGTTTTCCATGGGACACATGAGCTCTTCAGCCTGCCATTTCCCGGAAAGGAGCTCCGTATCCACCTGAAAATATCTGGAAATCCGTGCAAAAAGCAAAAGATTTTCTGACACCGGAAGCAGTTCCTCTTCATTCAGAAGCATCGCCCGAAGCCTCTTATTCTGGTTCTGATATGACGTCATTTCTGCGTTTTTTTCCTGATTTTCCATAAATTCCATGCCCGGATCTCCTGCATGCTCCGACGGCTCCGTGTCCTTTGGCGGGGCTGCATCCTGCAGGAACTGCTGCTCCTCTTCAGAGGGAGCCGGTATGGCTGTCTCCGACGTTTCCGACAGTTCCTCCTGTCCCGGTGCTTCCGGGAATTCCGGCAATTTCTCCTGTCCCGATACTTCCGGAGATTCCGGCAATTTCTCCTGCACCGGCACTTCCGGGGATTCCGGCAGTTCCTTCTGCTCCGATGCTTCCGGCAATTCTTCCGGATTCTCCGGAACAGGCGTATCTCCGGGATATCCCACAGTATCCATCCATTCTTCCAGCCCGGAAATATCCACTTCCAGTTCAGCCCGGAATGCTGCACGATCTGTCCACTGTATCTGCTGCT
>CAMBYR010000249.1 GCA_945872375.1 uncultured Blautia sp.
TGATGAATATCATATTCGCCAGTGCGATCAGTCCGATCCCGCCGATCTGTATCAGGCACAGGATAACCGTTTTTCCAATGGGGCTCCACTGGACTGCCATAACAACTGTGGAAAGTCCTGTCACACATACGCTGGTCGCCGCTGTAAAAACAGCATCCGGGAAGGTAACAGCCTGCCCGGGTGCACTGCAGAACGGCAGCCATAAAATAAGTCCGCCTACAAAAATCACCCCCGCAAAGCCGAGGGCAATTATTTGTGACGTATTCAGTTTATGCAATCCGTCTGAAACTTTTTTCAAGTTCATATTTTTTATTTATTGTAGTTGTGAGAAAGGGAATTGCAAACCTCCCACATGTATGGGTCTATATTCTTCTGCATTGCAAGAGCCTCATTGATGTCGAAATCAACAAACTCACCATGACGGTATCCAACCACACGGCTGCGTTTTCCGGCAACAAGAAGATCTACTGCAAGAGCACCCATCATGGACGCATATACACGGTCCTTACATGTAGGGCTTCCACCACGCTGCATGTGACCAAGGATCGTTGCACGTGTCTCAATACCTGTTGCAGCCTCGATACGCTTCGCCATAGCCTCTGAATGGCCGATACCCTCAGCATTTACGATGATATGGTGTTTCTTGCCTTTCTTACGGCTCTCTACGATATTGTCAATAAGCTTCTGCTCGTCGTAATCATATTTCTCCGGGATCAGGATATCCTCAGCACCGTTTGCGATACCGCACCATACTGCAAGGTATCCGGCGTTACGTCCCATAACCTCGATGATACTGCATCTCTCATGGGATGTGGATGTATCACGTACCTTGTCAATAGCTTCCATAGCTGTATTTACAGCAGTATCGAAACCGATGGTGTACTCGGTACATGCGATATCAAGGTCAATAGTTCCCGGCAGGCCAATGGTATTGATTCCAAGGTTCGCAAGCTTCTGAGCACCTGCGAAGGATCCGTCTCCACCGATAACAACAAGGCCGTCGATCCCATGCTTTCTGCAGATCTCTGCAGCCTGCTGCTGTCCTTCCTCTGTTCTCATCTCTGCACATCTGGCAGTATAAAGAATTGTTCCGCCTCGTTCAATCGTATCGGAAACGTCCCTTGCTGTCATATCTCTGATCTCTTCATTTAAGAGACCGCTGTATCCTTTATAGATTCCCTTTACGTTCAGTCCGCTGCTTAATCCTCTTCTGACAACAGCACGGATTGCAGCATTCATTCCAGGTGCGTCACCGCCACTGGTCAAAACGCCGATCGTTTTGATTTTGTTCTCTGCCATATTGTTATCCTCCATCTTATGAAACAACCTATTGTAATACACATATTCGGGTATAGTTTAGCGCATTTTTATAAGTTTTTCAATACTCTCTCCACAATTTTAACATTGGAACTTCCATATTTTTTACACATGCGCTCCAGCCAGGGATCCTCGATATGAACCTGATAAGCAGGGGGAAGCTTCTTCATTGCCTTGACATCTTTGAGATAAATAACCACCGTGCTGTTTCCTCTGGATTCCATCAGATCGTCTACCAGACCGGTCTCGGCTTTTGCGTACTCTTCCCGGCTTTCAAACTGGAGCCACAGTTCTCTTGGCATATCATCAAAAAGACGGACCTTTTCCAGGATCAGCTTGCTGGCTTTGTCGTCTTCTGCGGATACTCTTCCCTGAATAAAGAGCCGGGCATCTTCATTCAGGAACATCTGGCATTTTTCGTAATCACGTGGAAATACCACAACCTCCACGGTGCCTACCAGATCTTCCACTGTAAGGAACGCCATTACCTTATTATTCTTTGTATATTTTATGGTTTTATCCGTGATCATTCCACCCACGATCACTTTCTGGTTATCGTAAACCTCCGGTATCCCTGTTTCATCATCCGGCTGAAAATCAGAAGTTTTTGCAGAGATCATTTTTTCCATCATATTCCGGTAACGCTCCAGCGGATGACCGCTGAGATAGATGCCGAGAACTTCCTTCTCAAAGGTCAGTATCGTCTCCTTCGGATATTCTGCTGCCTGCGGCATACGGATCTCAAATTCCTTTTTATCTTCTTCAGGCGCAATATCAAAAAGACTCAGCTGTCCCGCCATGGTATGCTTCTTATCCTGGTTGATACTGTCTATGATCTGCGTATAAACCGTCATTTTCTGATTCCGGTTTCCCTCCAGGCAATCCAGCGCTCCGGCCTTGATCAGATTTTCCACAACTCTCTTGTTGATCTGGTCGATATTTCGCTCAATAAATGTTTTCAGGGAGGTATATTCTCCGTGCTCCTCACGCTCCCGCACAATCCCCTCGATTACCGGACGGCCGATACTCTTGATGGCAGAAAGTGCATAACGAATGGAACCATTGTCAACAGAAAAGCCATAAACACCATGATTGATATCCGGCGGAAGGATCCGGATCCCCATCTGGCGGCATACAGAAATATACTCGGCAACCTTGTTCGGCATTTCCACAACGGATGTCATCAGTGCAGCCATAAATTCTACCGGATAGTAATATTTGAGATATGCCGTCTGGTAGGAAACCACTGCATAAGCGGCAGCGTGAGACTTATTGAAGGCATACTTTGCAAAATCCGTCATCTCATCGTAGATCTTGTTTGCGATTTCCTCGGAAATACCATTGGCAATACATCCCGGTACTCCCTCTTCCACGTTTCCGTAAACGAAATTCTGGCGTTCTTTTGCCATAACAGAAGCTTTTTTCTTGGACATGGCACGGCGCACCAGGTCACTTCGTCCAAGGGTGTAGCCTGCAAGCTCACGGACGATCTGCATGACC
>CAMBYR010000250.1 GCA_945872375.1 uncultured Blautia sp.
GCGGAAAAGATCCCGGCTGACCATGGAAGACAGGGAATCGGTGAGTCCGTATTGTCTGCATTTTTCATGGAGATAGGGCAGGTCAAAACGATCCCCGTTAAAATGGATCAACTGTTTTTTCGCGGAAGAAAAAGTGAGAAAGGCTTCCAGAACGGCTGATTCCTCCCGGTCAGACTGAGCGAGCCACTGGGTAAGGATCCAGCCGTTTTCCTGCCAGGTGATGGCACCGATCAGATAAAGAGAAGAGGTATCTGCCATAAAGCCGGTGGTTTCGATATCAAAAAAAAGCAGGCTGCTGGGATCACAGTCCTGCAGCATGGTTCCGGATAAGGTCAGAGAGACCGTAGATGTTCTTGTGATCATGAGTGATTCACATCCTTTTGTGTATTTGTGTGCAGGTTCAGTATACCCTATTTTTGTAAAATAGGCAAAATGTTTCTGAAAAATATCCCGGGAAAAGGACAGAACAAAAAAGAGTATTCAGGTACGCCACCGGCGTACCTGCCGCGAGGCGCGTGCTCTGAAGGAGCTTTCCTCTGCGCACTTGAAGCGGGGTGGGGCTCCCCGGCTGAAAGTTGATGTGTCAAACACCCGAGATATGCTTG
The DNA here is from genome assembly GCA_945872375.1 of uncultured Blautia sp. Taxonomy (GTDB): domain Bacteria; phylum Bacillota; class Clostridia; order Lachnospirales; family Lachnospiraceae; genus Blautia_A. The sequence continues at coordinate 606 of CAMBYR010000250.1, forward strand.
AAATAGTGGAAAAAATGGCATAAAATATAGTTGGTATTGGGGTCAAAAGCCCCCAACTATGATACCTACGGATTGTTTCGTGCTTTGCACTTTCACAATCCTCCCCAATATTCGCATATCGTGGGATTATCATCCCACTTTTATGCTCATATCGGGGCGGGTCCCAAGGTCTTTCACCCACTTATGAGCAAGCTCATGTGGGTTTAGACCTTTTGACCCTGGTATCATTATATGCCAAGAACTGTCTTTGCCAGAAAATAAATTACGGGGGCCGTAAAAATCACACTGTCAAAGCGGTCCAGAATTCCTCCGTGTCCCGGAATCAGTCTGCCGTAATCCTTGATTCCCTGGTTTCTCTTAATGGCTGATGCCGCCAGATCTCCCACCATGGAAATCAACGCTCCCACTGCGCAGATCAGGGCATATTCCGCCATCCGGCCTCCGGTAGCCCATGCATACACGGTGCCTAAAAGAGCAGCACCTGCCACGCCTCCCACAGCACCTTCCACAGATTTCTTCGGGCTTAACACCGGAGCCATCTTGTGTTTTCCGATGAGAACTCCCACGCAGTAGGCACAGGTATCACATCCCCAGGAGCAGAGGAAAATCAGCCACACCAGGAATTTTCCGTCCGGCAGATTTCTGGTGAGATAAATAAAAGAAAGCATGACTGCCACATAAAGGAATCCAAAATAAGATGCCATCACCTGTTCCGCATGAAATTTCGGATAGGAAAATACATAAACGAACATCAGCAGAATCAGGATGCCAATGATTGCCATGACACCGTATTTTTCAAAATCGACAGCCACAGCCATGTAATAAAGTACGGCTCCTGCAAATCCCGCAAGCTCCAGAAGCTGAAAAGAATTTTCATGAACCTTCATGGCACGGTTCAGTTCATTCATTCCGATCACGGAAATACAGGCCAGCGTAAACAGAAGTACATAGCTTCCGCTGATAATCGTCAGAAGCGCCACTGCCACAAGAATGATGCCGCTGATCAGTCTCGTCTTAAACATTTATGATTCCTCCTTTACCCCGCCGTATCTCCGGTCACGATGATTGTACGCTTCGATCGCCTGGATCAGCTCCGGCTTATGGAAATCCGGCCAGGGAACATCCGTAAAATAAAATTCCGTGTAGGCAAGCTGCCAGAGCAGGAAATTGGAAAGACGCTGCTCTCCGCTTGTACGAATCAGCAGATCGGGATCCGGAATCCCTGCTGTATCCAGGTAATTGCCAATTTGTTCCTCGTCAATTTCCTTCGGGTCAATTTTCCCCTCCGCTGCATCCTGCGCCAGGCGGCGGATGCCTCTTACAATCTCATCGCGGCTGCCATAGTTCAGTGCGATCTGAAAATGCAGTTCCGTGTAGTCTTTGGAAAACTCTTCCAGCTCCACGATCTTCTGCTGAATATCTTCGTCAAACGCAGTAATATCACCAATGATTTTTACACGCATTTGATTCTTTTCAGAGATCTTAATACACTTTTTCAGGTAGTTCCGGAAAAGCTTCATAAGCCCTTCCACTTCTTCTCTGGAGCGCTTCCAGTTCTCTGTGGAAAACGCATATACTGTCAGATATTTTACGCCCAGTTCCTTCATATCATCACAGATCGTCTCCAGATTGGCACATCCCTTTACGTGTCCATAGCTTCTGGGCATCCCCTTTGCCTTTGCCCAGCGTCCGTTTCCATCAAGAATGATGGCAATGTGATTGGGTACGTTCATCGTTTTCTCCTCTCATGGTAACGGAAAAGAGCCGGCAGCGCGGCTCTTTTTTCCATTTTTTTCCGGATCGTTTTCCGGCGGTTTTCTGCCTTTGGATTATACGGTAAGGATTTCTTTTGATTTTTTCTCTACGGCTGCATCAATATCCTTGGTGAACTTATCCGTAAGCTTCTGCACCTTATCGCTGAGATCCTTTACCTCATCTTCGGAAACATCCTGTTTTGTCAGTTTTTTGAAGGCATCGTTGGCATCTCTGCGGATATTGCGCACTGCAACTTTTGCTGCCTCACCTTTTTTCTTTACGTCTTTTACAAGATCTTTACGACGCTCTTCCGTAAGCTCCGGAAGTACCAGACGAATTGATTTTCCGTCATTGCTTGGATTCAGGCCAAGATCTGAGGTCATGATTGCTTTTTCGATGACCTTGATCAGACTGGATTCCCAGGGCTGAATCAGAATCATGCGCGCTTCCGG
>CAMBYR010000251.1 GCA_945872375.1 uncultured Blautia sp.
CTTCTACATAATTACAAATTACTTCCACTAATTTTTCAAACATAATTGATTCTCCTCAAATAAATGCATATGTTTTTTATAAACTTCCATCTGATCAAATCAGCTGAATGATATCTCCGATCGGAAGGTTCGGATTTTCCGCTCCCTTAAACATGATTTTACAGAGATAATAATACATGTATTCCAGTTTTTCCCTGGTAACCGCCTTGACCTGGTGTTCAAAATTGAAATCCAGACCATTGTCATCCGGACGATGCATGACAGTCAGATACATCGCCTGCGTGGTGGCGCCGTTTGGATACCACTTGGTTTTGTAGCGGATATCCCCGAGTTTTTCCAGACGTTTATCTTTCATCGTCATCGGCTGATATGTAAGGGACATCGGCTCATAAGTCTGTCCCGGCGCATGCGAATATGTCTTGCTTCTGTAAGCAAAATATGCGGTGGGATCGTAATTCGCATGACGGAAGTATTCATTCTGCTGATCACGGATCTGATATACGCCCTCCAGGAAGGTTTTGTCCCTGGAGATCACGGTGCGGAACGGGAAGGAATGGATTCTGGTTCCGCCGCATTTTTTCTCCTTTAACGTCGCTCTTCTTGCAATGGCTGTATTGATGGAAACATCATCATTTCCGTTTTCCTTCTGGAAATAAGTACGAAGCCCCATGATCAGAAGGTTTGCAAGCGATACATGGTATTTTTCACAAAAATCCATCAGACGTTTCGTAGGTTCTGCTTCCAGATGAAAAATATCCAGAGCAGAATCCACACTGTCAGAAACATTCACTGCTGCCCGAAGTTCGGGATCATTGCACCGCTCCCGTTCTGCCTGCAGACGACCAGGGCCGTCAATTCCGTTATAGATCGGCTCCGAAGAATCGATGAGTTTCCGGAAAAACTCCGCGTCTCTTGCCTGTGCTTTGCTTCCTGCTTCATATGCCAGATCTTTTTCCAGCTGTTCTACATAAGATGCCATTTCCTTGGGATATGGAACATCCTCAAACATACTGCTGCTGTAGATTTCAATAATGTCTTTCAAAAAACAGATCAGAGACTGGGCATCCATAGTCATGTGGTCCACCAGCAGGTATACACCCTGATAGCCGTCCGGTGTCTTGATGATCACAATCCGGTTCATCGGAGAATCACAGCGTTTAAACGGCACCTGCGTCCACTGTGTCATGATCTTTTCCGCCTCTTCCATGGTTTTGCCGGAAAAATCCACATACTCAATTTCACGTTCTTCTTTATCCACCACATACTGGTACAATGTGCCTTCTTTGTCTGCTGCAAAACGAAGGCGCATGGAATCACAGCGTTCATACGCCTGGTAGATGGCTTTCCTGAGCATCTCGATATCCAGTTCTGCACCGATCGTCAGGCTGGTTCCGATATTAAGAACCTCTTTTTTCGGGCAAAAGTTCTGATAAAAGGTATGGAATTTCTGCGCTACTGTCAGTGGATATACCGGATATCCTTTTCTTTTTCTCATCATTTTATAATCCCTCCAAGAAACTCATTCATTGCGTTTTCGTAGGCTTTTGTATCTTTATAATAACTTTCTGCGTGTGCTGCACCCTCCACGATCAGTTTTTTCTTGGGAGAGGCACATTTCTCGTAAATCGTGTCACACATACTGCATGGAACAAAGGTGTCTCCGGAACCATGAATAAAAAGAATCGGTACCTCTGCTTTCTGCACCTCACGCGCCGCATTGCAGTCATCCAGTCCATATCCCGCACGCCGGCGGTTTATGATATCTGCAATCTGCATCATAGGAAATGCAGGAAGGTGCATCATAGAATGAAGTACATGGGTAAATACCTCTTTCGGAGAGGTAAACGCACAATCGGAAATGATTCCTTTTACCTGTGAAGGCAGCTTAAGGCCGCTTGCCATCAGCACCGTGGCACCGCCCATGGATGTTCCATGAAGCAGGATCTGTACATCTTCTCCACAGGTCTCAATCACCCAGTCGATCCATTTCAGGGCATCAAACCGATCCAGACAACCGAAACCGATATACGTTCCTTCGCTGTCTCCGTGGGCGCGCTCGTCCACCAAGAGCATGGAATATCCATTTTTCAGATAATACCCGGAAAGGCCTGTGTAGTCATTCATACCGCGGCTGGTATATCCGTGAAAGCAGATCACAATTTTTTTCTGGTTTTCCCCGGGGAACCAGGTTCCGTGCAGCTTCAGCCCGTCATCCGAGCAAACCCACACATCCTCATGGGGCTGCGCAAGCATATACGCCTTTCTTTCCTGAATGAAAGGCATATGCTGGTTCCAGTCGGTTCCTGCCATCTTCATGGTGCGTTCCATTTTTGCATTGTTTCTGGTCATCGTTCTGCGATAAAAATACAGAGAACTTCCTGCTTCCGCCGCAGTCAAAAGTCCCATAAATACCGCTGCTCCCCTTGCCGCTTTTTTTCTGTCCATCTTCTACCCTCTATTTTCTTTGAATCAGCTCGTTCAGTTTCAGCGCCTTGTCAAAATTTCCTTCCACTTTCAGTTTATGAATGGTAAACGCAAGTACCGGATCCAGCTTGCCTTCCACAATTGCCATAAAGGTTTCTGCAGTCGCGGTAAACATGGCATCCCTGTCGTAATATTCATACGGTTCCACATACAGCTTTCCATCCTTTACTTCCACATAAAAGATACCGGAAGCCTCCCCTGTGATGTTAAACTGGTATGCCAGATGTTCGTGGATATCACTCACATCCGCATTCATAAACTGTGTTTTTACATAAGAAAAATATTCTGCGTATGTCATTTTTTTCTCCTCCCAA
>CAMBYR010000252.1 GCA_945872375.1 uncultured Blautia sp.
TTCACTTTCCTCGGTTCCTGTATATTTCAAAGGAGGAATGGCTCCGGGATCTTATGTAAACATTATCTATACCGGTAAATTTAATGGTGAATCCACCAGCGGCATGAAGATTCGTGGAATCACCGGGGAGGATCCGGACATACTTTCAGTACGCAACATTACTTCTACTGTAACCGGCACGATCCTGGGCACAACCGCCAATACCGTGCTGCTCCAGACATACGATGGCGTAAAGATCCTCTGCAGCCGTGAAAACGTTCCGGACCTTTCCTCAAGCGGAATGGAAGAAGGTGCCGATCTCCGGGTTACTTTCAACCCAGCGAAATCACGCACCTCCAATATTTATACCTGTATTAAATTCGAAGACCCGTGACGGAAGATGGTACGGATCCTTTTTTCTCCATCTTCCATCCAGCTTCGTACTGCCTGCGTATCACCCAGTATATCAAAAAAAGCTCTGCTTTCATCCTGTACACCCTGGCCGTGAAGAACCTGATATGCACCGGCATCGCTTCCTACTGCCACATGAACCTTCTTTTCAAAAGCTTTCTTCAGATTCTGCTCGCCTGTCTTTATAATAGATGCAAGGATCGTATCTTCAAATCTGCCGCAGCCTTTAAGATTCCGCACAGTTACAAGTGTCGGAACCCACACGCTTTCGCTGTCTGCCAGCATGGAAATCGTCTCATCATCCATATAGTTCCCATGCTCAATACTGTCAACACCAGCCTCCACTGCTGCCTGTACGCCATAGCATCCATTTGTATGGCTCATCACGGCAAATCCCTCTTCATGAGCAATATGTACCATTTCTTTCACATCCGTTGCTGAAAGCGACGTTCCCGTAATTTTCCCGTGATCTGCAAAATCCAGAAGCCCTGTAGTCATGATCTTGATAAAATCCGCACCTTCAGCGGCAGCTTCCAGAACTCTTCTGTGATATTCCTTCATGTCTGAAAAGCTTTTTCCAACGATCTTCCCGTAATGACCCTCTTTATAAATGGCAAAAACCGGTGTGCGATAGTCAATTTCATATTCCGGGGCCAGTCTGGCAGCCCGTTTTGACACACCGTAATGATCTCCTCCGTCTCTCACAAAACGGATTCCTCTTTTCCGGTATTCCTCAAAATGAGCACGGATCAGTGCATCCCGGGGCCCGTTTTTCTGTGTCTCAACGGCTTTCCGGTAATCATAGCCATTGAGAAATATATGTGCATGACATTCCCCAAACATTTTCATCACTGTTCAAAAAAGTTTCGGATCTCTTTCTCAGATGCCTGCACCGATCCCTGTACAAAGAACGGCTTTCCGCCTCCGCGTCCGTTTAATTTCGCATTCATCTCTTTTGTAAACTGACGGAGATCGCCGTCTTTTTCACCTATTGCATACTTGTAGCTTCCGTCTGCATTTCCGGAAAAAACCGCACAGCAGCCCTGGCAGGTCTGTGTCACGGCGTCTGCAAGCTTCCGCACACTGTCTGCATCCATTCCATCCATAAAGATGAGAACGCTTCCGCTTCCTGCATAACGCTCTGCCTCTTTCCGGCACATGTCGTCTACCAGCTGCCCAACCTGTCCTTTCAGTCGGAAATTCTCTTCCTGAAGGCGTTCCACTGCCTGCGCAGTCTTATCCATTTTTGCGGAAAGCTTTACAGAAATCTGGTGGTTCTGGTCATTGACCATGTTCAGATAATCCAGCACACGTTTTCCGCAGATCATCTCAATACGGACACCTTCACGAAATTTTTCCACGGAAAGAAGTTTCACCATTCCGATCTCTCCGGTGTGTGTCACATGAGTTCCGCAACATGCACAGATATCCACCCCTGGAAATTCTACGATCCGCACCTGACCGGTGAGCTCTTTTTTGCTTCGGTAGTCGATCTTTTCCAGTTCCTCCGCTGTAGGATATATGATCTTTATCTGCGTATCTTCCCATATCTTTTGGTTTGTTTTCCGCTCGATCTCAGCAAGCTGCGCCTCATCCAACGGGCCATTCAGATCTATGGTAATGGTATCGCTTCCCATATGAAAGCCTACATTATCGTATCCGTAAGCCTCGTGAATCAGTCCGCTCACCATATGCTCACCGGAATGCTGCTGCATCAGATCAAATCTTCTTGCCCAATCGATGCGTCCCTGTACTTCTGTTCCGGCTTCCATCGGCTGATCTGTATAATGAAGAAGTTCTCCCTCCTTTTCATGCACTTCCTTTACTTTCACATCGTTGAGATATCCGGTATCGCTTGGCTGTCCGCCGCCCTCCGGGTAAAAAGCGCTCTCATCCAGAATGATATGAAAACCTTTTTTTGCTTCTCTGCACTCCAGGACTTTGGCTGTAAATTCTTTTTTATATACATCTTCATAATATAAACGTTTCGTCTCTGTCATTTGTCTCATCCTTTCTGCATCTCTGCTTTGACGACTTATAGTATAGACCAAATTTTCTCTCCCCGCTATATAAAAACGGCATTTATCCAATGATTTACATATTTTTCTATAAAAGCTGAAGGCTTTCCTTCAGGTTCCGCGTTATAATAAATGAAGCGGGAAGAGAAGGGAGCTGATTGCATTACACGGGAAGAATATCTGGAATATCTGATACATACATACCAAAACTTAATATTTTCCATTTGTCTGAAATCGGTGGGCAATCCCTTTGACGCCGAGGATCTGACACAGGATGTTTTTCTTTCCGCCTACAAAAATCTCTCCCGTTTTGATGGCACCTACGAAAAAGCCTGGC
>CAMBYR010000253.1 GCA_945872375.1 uncultured Blautia sp.
GAATCTCCACGATGTCAGTGTCAGCCCTGTTTCCTCCAGCGCTTCCCTGAGCAGGCACTCCTCCGGACTTTCTCCTTCCTCAAAATGGCCGCCGATTCCGATCCACTTGCCTTCATTTACATCATTCTTTTTGCAGATCCGATGCATCATCAGATACGCATCATCCTTTTCCACATAGCAAAGGGTGGTCATTGGACTTCTCTTCATTTTATACGCCTTCTTTCTGTGCATGATTCCGGGCTTCAATCTGCTCTGCAAGATCATTCAGATAAACCCATCGATCCATCTTTTCTTCCAGAAGCTTTTCCGCCGCATCCTTTTCCTTTGTCAGTTCATTCAGTTTTCCGGAATTTGTGGCATTTTCCAGAATCTTCTGATCCAACAATGCGATTTTCTCCTCCAGAGAAGCAATCTCATCATCGATCACCTCGAACTCTTTCTGCTCTTTATAGGAAAACTTCAGTTTCGAAGGACGATTCTGATTCTGTTTCCAGTCTTTTCCGGATGATTTCGTTTTTTCCGGCAAAAAACCAGCCTTTGGTTTTTCACCCTCTCCATTTCTCTGCCTTGCTTCCAGATAATCCGTGTATCCGCCCTCATATTGCGTAAGCTTTCCGTTTCCATCAAATTCAAAAATTCTGTCTGCCAGATTATCCAGGAAATAGCGATCATGAGAAACTGCGATCACAATACCGGAAAAAGAATCCAGATAATCTTCAAGAATCGTCAGTGTGGGAATATCAATATCATTGGTGATCTCATCCAGAAGCAGCACATTGGGAGCCCCTGCCAGCACCTTCAGAAGATACAGACGTTTCTTCTCACCTCCGGAAAGCTTGGATATTGGTGCATACTGCATGGCAGAATCAAACAGAAAGCGTTCCAGAAGCTTTGCCGCACTGACCAGCCCTTCCCTGGTAGGAATATATTCCGCTACATCCCTGATGTAATCAATCACCCTCTGGCTGCTGTCCATATCCTCTACTTCCTGAGAAAAATAACCGATCCTGATGGTTTCTCCGATTTCCACTTCCCCGGTATCCGGCTCCAGGAGTCCGGCAATCATCTTCAGCAGTGTGGATTTTCCGCATCCATTGGGGCCAATGATGCCCAGACGCTGATTTTTCAGCACAATATAATTGAAATCGCGTATACAGACTTTCTCTCCAAAGCTTTTTGAGATATGATGAAGCTCAATGGTTTTCTTTCCCATTCTTGTTTCCACTGAGTCAATTTCCACATTCTGATCGCGCACGGGAGCCGTTCCGTTTTTCAGAGCTTCCAGGCGCTCCAGACGGGCACGCTGCTTGGTAGTTCTGGCCCGGCAGCCCCGTTTTGCCCACTCCAGTTCCATTCTGAGAATGCTCTGACGTTTCCGTTCTGACGCAAGCTCCATCTCCTCACGTTCTGCTTTCAGCTCCAGAAATCTGGAATAACCGCCTTCATAGCTGTAAAGCTTTCCATGGCTGATCTCAAGAATTTTGTCTGTCACCCTGTCCAGGAAATAACGATCATGGGTCACCATAATAACAGTCCCTTTCAGCTGTTTCAGAAAATCCTCCAGCCAGGCTGCCATTTCATTATCCAGATGGTTGGTGGGCTCGTCCAGGATCAGCACATCTGTTTCATTTACCAGAGTCCTGGCAAGCGCCACCCTTTTTTTCTGTCCTCCCGACAAATGTGCCACCGGCTCCTGGTGATTGAAAATCCCCAGACGATTCAGCACTGTTTTTGCCTCCGTTTCCGGATTCCAGCTCTTTTCTGTCTGCCCTTCTGTCACATAGGACAGGATATCCGCTCCTTCAGGAAATTCCGGGTGCTGGGGCAGATAGGTCACGCGAAGGCCATTCTGCTTCACCACCTGCCCCTGATCTGTTTCCTCCAGTCCTGCAATCATACGAAGAAGGGTGGTCTTTCCCGTTCCGTTGATTCCTATGATGCCGATTTTGTCACCTTCATGGATGCCGAAGGAAACATCATCAAAAATCACTTTATCTCCATATATTTTACTGACATGCTCCAAATTCATAATATTCATGAAAAGCTTACCTCTCTTCTGCTGTCTTCTGATATGCGATTCTGTCTGTGCCGTCTTCTATCGTGACGATCCCACATTTTGTAAATCCATTTTTTTCAAACAGTCTCTGCATACTTCTGTTGTTCTCATGGGTATCTCCCCGAAGATTTCCGGATTCTCTCAGACACCACTTAAGACAGATGGATGCGATTCCCCTGCCCTGTCCGGCCACAGCGATCCTGTGAAGCACACCATAAGGCTTCTCATTCAGCCAGGAACCATTTCGTATTTCCCTGTAACTGGGATCCTCTCCGAAAAAATATACAAAAACAGCTTCTATTTTCTGATCCTCTTCATATACATAAAGCTGTTTCTTTCTCAGATCTTCCAGAAGCAGCTCCTCGGCCGGATAACCTCCTGACCATTGGCCCGCATTTCCATTTGCAGCCATGAAAGCTCTGGCATTTTCATAAATCTCCATGATTCTTTTCATATCTTCCCTGTCAGCATTTCGAATCATTTTTTCTCTCCTGTATATTCCTTTTCATTTGCACTTTTCGCTCATTATAGCATGTCCCTTTCGAAAAGTATAGAAATATTATCCCGATTCCATACCTGTAGCTTACCGTCGTTACTGTTCACTCCGTTCTCAGCAACACGCTCCGCGATGCACAGAAATTATGCAACATGCATAATTTCGTGCGTTGAC
>CAMBYR010000254.1 GCA_945872375.1 uncultured Blautia sp.
GGAGGAGCTGCCGGTGGAAGATATTTATGAGGGATCAGAGGAGTTAGGTCTGGCAGGATAAAAATGTACTGTGATCGAACAGATCTCGCTGTTTGTGGCAGTACGCATATTCGGGCCCCATATGCCGGTACCGGAGGTAACGATGTTGTGCATAGTCCCCTTTTTCAGGTAGCCGCAGGAATTTTCCCAGACCAGGCCGGTGATGATGTTCAGAGGGAACAGCTGGCCGTCATGAGTATGGCCGCAGAGATCAAGGTCTGCGCCTGCGGCTGCCACTTCATCCAGCTGACCGGGCTGATGATCCATAAAAATAATCGGGAGTGTTTTGTCAAGGCAGGCTGTAAGCTGGTCAGGATCCTTACGGGTGTCGGACATTTTTCGGCAGCGTGAAGGATCCTTACGGCCTGTCAGATAAAACCGTTTATCTACGAGGACGGTTTCGTCATCGAGAAGCCGGATGTTGGCAGATTCCAGAAAATTCCGCATTCTGGGATCATCATAATCTTTTTTTGCATTGCGGAAGGTAAAACCGGCCAGAATCGGTTCGCTGAGATCATGGTTGCCCCAACAGGCATAAACGCCGTATCTGGATTTCAGTGAACGGAGAATGGCCGCTGTTTTTTTCGGGTTTTTGATCCCTTCATATTCGTTATCAAAAATATCGCCGGCAATACAGATCAGATCCGGATCTTCGGCGTTGATCTTTTTTGCAAGAAGCCCGGCATGTTTTTCTCCGATACTGTAACCGAAATGAATGTCTGCGAGCAGGACGATCTTCAGGGAGTCCATTCCCTTCACCTGCTTGTCTATTTTCACATCATAAGTTTTTGTCTTAATATTCCACTGATTAAAAATCCCATAGAGACTGACACCAATGATCAGAAGGGTGCAGACAGCGCCTGTGACTACGAAGGCTTTCCGGGAATACATCCAGGCCGGATGAAGCGTATGCTTCAGGATCAGTCTGCAGAGATCTGTAGTTACGATTACGATCAGGATGTAAAGAAATGTTCCCTGAAAATAATTTGCCGTATTTTTCAGGAAGCGATGGAGCGCAGGGGGCTTCCGGATGAGAAAACAGGTCAGAAGAGAAGTGGACAGAAAAATATAAACACCTGCAAAGCATGCCCGGAACGCAAAGGTCTGGAAAAAATGAGCGCAGGCACCCATCCACAAAATCATCCAGCGGACGATATAAATATTAATGAGAATATATAATGGTGCGAGAAAGATGGCAAGCATGGTGTGTGATACCTCCATTCGTGGCAAGCAGTAAGCGGTGAGCAGGACTGATCGTTGCAGATACTTTTTGGATTGATACATAGCATTTCCATAAATTACTGCAGCATGTTCGGAATAACTTTTTTTGTTGCATTGATTCATGGAACTGCTATAGTATACAGCAAATAATAATTTTTGGCAAAAGAACATATATTAGGAAAAAGAACGCTTATGGTGTTTTTATGAAAAAATATGCGCTTCTTCGATATTGTCTGGTGTTTTTAGCAATTGTTCTTCCTTATTTTTCGGCGGCAACCATTAATGGACCGGAGAGGGTCCTGGCAGAGAGGGTGCCGGATATGGAAGAATATCTCCCGGTCATTGTTTTTTCGCAGATTTCCCCGGATATGAAAAAAGAAACCATAAAGGCGCAGACTGTGATCGCACGGTCGAATATTCAAAGGTGGCTGGGAGAGGGAAAAAATCTCGCAGAGATCCTGAGGGAAAACGGAAACACAGAGGAAGGCTGGAGATATTTTTTTGCAGAAAAAAGGCAGATCTATGAGCAGGCAGCAAAAGAGACGGATGGACAGGTACTTACATATGAAGGAAAAGTGAGGCTGACTCCCTGGCATAAGAGAAGCGCAGGGAAAACCCGCAGCGGGGAAGAAGTTTTTCATGATGAGGCGTATACATATCTGAAATCGGCAGATAGCAGTGAGGACAAAAAATCTCCGGATCATATAAAAATCGTGGAAATTCCTGCGGGGCAGCTTTCCGGGGAGCTGAAGATCAAAAAACGGGACAGTGCCGGTTATGTGACAGAGCTTACGATTGGGGAAACACTTCTGGAGGGAGAAAGTTTTGCAGCGGGAATGGGACTGGAATCCGCGAATTTCAGTTTGAAGAAAAAGGATGATATTTATTATCTGCGAGTGCGTGGCAGCGGTCATGGTGTGGGATTTTCCCAGTTTGGTGGAAATGAGATGGCAAAAAACGGAAGCAGTGCGGAGGAAATCCTGAAAAAATATTTTCCGGAGATGGAGCTGAAAGCTGAGGATTAAAGAAAGTCAGGCATCCGAAGCAACGTCTGATAAAAAAATATTCAAAAAATGAATAGACAGCCATATTCTGGACACTCTATAGATATAGAAATGGTGACCGAAACGGCAGCTTTACTGTTTTTTCTGTTACTGAAAATGAACATATCAGACAGAGGTGGAAAGAATATGAAAAGTAAAATCGTGAGAGGTATTATCAACGGAGGTGTTCTGGCAGCAGTGGCGGCACTTGGGATTACTGTTTATCAGCTTGGAACAAAGCCCATCGCAGAAAATCCCCAGGAGGAAAATTCTGTACAGGTAGAAGAGACCGGGCTGGAAGAGGAGCTTTCGGACGGGGAAAACGCAGAGGATGCGGCAGCTGCCGGAGATGGCTGGCAGGATGTAGCACAGGATGAGATCTCTGATGGAGAAACCGGAGAT
>CAMBYR010000255.1 GCA_945872375.1 uncultured Blautia sp.
AATACCGGTTCTGGTTGATCACAAAGGGACATTTCAGATCCTTCAGGATCGCTGCCGCCTGGCTTAAGGTTTTTCCATCATAATTGGAAAGTCCCACATAAAGGGCCTTGCCCTGCTGAACCGCTGTTGCCAGCGCCCCCATAGTCTCCTCAAGCGGAGTCTCCGGGTCCATTCTGTGATGGTAAAAAATATCCACATATTCCAGACCCATGCGCTTCAGGCTCTGGTCAAGGCTCGCCAGAAGATACTTGCGGCTGCCCCAGTTTCCATAAGGGCCTTCCCACATATCATAGCCTGCCTTTGTTGTGATGATCAGCTCATCACGGTATGGCATCAGTTCTTCTTTCAGGATCTTGCCGAAATTCCGTTCCGCACTTCCATAGGCAGGTCCGTAATTATTGGCAAGGTCAAACTGTGTGATACCATTGTCAAAAGCTGTGAAACACAGCTGCTTCATGTTTTCATAATCAGAAGTATCTCCGAAATTATGCCATAATCCAAGAGACACCTTCGGAAGCATCAGACCGCTTTCACCGCAGCGGTTATACTCCATGGTTTCGTATCGTTCCTTTGCAGGTGTGTACATAAAAACCTCCCATAATGTAGCATGATTTACATTTTCTGTAACTGCTTTTACTATACTTCACCCACGTTTATCTTGCAAGACGGATCATATTCCAGCTGTGTTTTGCAAAAACTGCTTCCAGTTTTCCGCCGTCCAGCTTTGAGCACTCTGCACTGGCTTTTACAGGAACTACATTCTCCGGCTGAGCCTCTGTATTGGCTGCCTGAAGATTATCGTTATTCAGCACGATATGCTCTACGATCTTATATCCCTCAAACTGTCTTAAGTCACAGGAAACTTCCATATCCTCATCCAGACTCTTATTCACTGCAAAGATCGTCAGCGTATCCTTTTCCTCATCCCAGACACACACAGAATCCAGATATGGAGCTTCTCCATAAGTCTTGCTTTCATATATAGGTGTGAGAACCTGTGTATTAAGGACGGTTCCTCTTCCAAACACACTTGTCAGCATATACGGATAAAAGATCGTCTGACGCCATGCTCCGGTATCGGATGTCATGATCGGCGCAATAACATTTACCAGCTGTGCCATGCAGGCGATCTTTACACGATCTGCATGACGGAGAAGTGTGATCAACATGCTTCCCACAAGAAGTGCATCCTCAAAGTTATAAACATCCTCCAGCTGATGGGGCGCCTGTACCCATTTTTCCAGCTTTTTATCCTGTTCATTGCTATGGTACCATACGTTCCATTCGTCGATGGAAAGATTGATCTGTTTTTTTCCATGCTTCTTTGCTTTTATAGAATCGCAGATGGAAACCACTCCTGAGATAAAATCATCCATGCCCTTGGAGCTTGCCAGAAAATCGGCAGTGTCTCCCGATGCATTTCCATAGTACTGATGCAGGGAAAGATAATCCACCTGATCGTAAGCCTCGTCAAGAACCGTATACTCCCAGGAGCCAAAGGTAGGCATTTCCAGATTGGAGCTTCCGCATGCAACAGTCTCAACCTCCGGATCCATAAATTTCATCAGGCGGGCAGTCTCTGCTGCAACTCTTCCGTACTCTGCCGCAGTTTTATGTCCCATCTGCCACGGACCGTCCATCTCGTTTCCGAGACACCATAATTTGATATCATGCGGCTGTTCATAGCCGTGAGCCTTACGGAGATCACTGTAATAGGTACCTCCCTTAAAGTTACAGTATTCCAGAAGATTTTTCGCATCCTCCGGGCCTCTTGTTCCCAGGTTCACCGCCATCATCACATCACTGCCGGCTTTTTTTGACCAGTCCATAAACTCATTGAGTCCAAACTGGTTTGTCTCGATGACACCCCAGGCCAGATCCGTTCTGGACGGACGCTGAGCTTTCGGCCCGACGCTGTCCTCCCAACGGAATCCGGATACAAAATTTCCGCCCGGATAACGAACGATCGGTACCTGAAGCTCTTTTACCAGCTCCAGAGTATCCTTCCGGAAGCCCTGCTCATCAGAAAGGGGACTGCCTTCCTGATAAATGCCCTCATAAACCGCACGTCCGAGATGTTCTATAAAGGAACCATAGATCCTTTTGTCTGTTTTTCCGGTGAGGAAATATTTGTCCACGATGATCTGCGCTTTTTTCATTGTAAAAATCCTCCTGTAAATTATTATTTTCTGATGCTATCGCATTTAGCTCTGTTTCCGATTCCGCCGTATACCGGCTCTTACGCCTCTGTTCGCTCACACACTCTCAGCGGAAATCAACCGTTTCTATGTTTCATTTTACCATCCTGTTCTATCCATACCAGTGATTATCTTCCGAAATAGTTGATTTTTTTTCCGGTAAGATTTATCATAAAGACAGTCTTACCAGACGGACGTCCCTCTGTCACTTTACTTTATACTTCCAGACAGAAAGTTCTTTACAATGCCACAGTCGGATTGTCTGATCTACGTAATGAAAGGAGCGCAGCATTTTCATGGATTTCACCTTAAATTTCTGCGAATACAACCGTTCCAACTCCGATTACGACAGGATTTTCCGACCGGAGGGAAGCGGAGATTTTCTTTTTCTTTTATTTAAAACACCAATGAAGGTTTATCTGGGCGGTCAGCTTACTGTCACCCGGGATAATGCCTGCATCTTTTATATTCCGGGAAATCCCCAGCATTATCAGGC
>CAMBYR010000256.1 GCA_945872375.1 uncultured Blautia sp.
ACCGGTCTATCTGAATTCCAGCGGTTTTGATCCTTCGCTTTTTCATGATACAGACGGAAAAAAATATGTGGTAACGATGATCAACGGTTTTCATGGAATCCTGGTACAGGAATACGATCCGGTAAAAGAATGCCTGGTGGGCAATCCGAAAAAAGTTTATCCCGGTACAGGAAGAGCTTTCACAGAAGGGCCGCATATTTATCATATCGGAGAGTATTATTATCTGTTGATGGCAGAAGGCGGTACCTCCTATGAGCATATGGTTACAATGGCGAGATCGCATTCCATCTGGGGGCCGTACGAAGCGGATCCAGGAAATCCGGTACTGACGTCGGATCCGGAAAATCCGGATGCACCACAAAAGTGCGGCCATGGGGATCTTGTCTGTACACAGAATGGAGAATGGTACCTGGTACATCTTGGCTCCAGACCGCCTGAAGGGACCAGACAGTGTGTTCTCGGGAGAGAAACCTTTCTTCAGAAAATGATATGGAACGAAGAGGGGTGGCTGCGGCTTGCCTGCGGAGGCCGGTATGCGCAGTATGAAACAGAAAAACCGAAAGGAATCCCGGAATTTTGTTTCCCGAAGGAGGAAGAAAAGGATTTCGGATGCGATGATTTTGCTTTGCTAAAAGACCGCATCCGGTATACTTCTCTGCGCACTCCCTGTGATGAGTTTGCGGCATGGGATGAGCGTTTTGGATATCTTCGGCTGTATGGACAGGAGTCTCTGAATTCCTGTTTCTGCGTGAGTCTGATCGCGCGCAGACAGCAGGCCCGTCTTGTACAGGTGGAAACCTGTGTGGAATTTGAGCCTGTATGCAGGGAACAGGCAGCAGGACTTGCATATCTGTATGATACCAGAAACTTTTATTTACTGGTAAAGACAAATGAGAATACAGTGGGAGAGGTGTCCGGAAAATCTGTTCTGAAGCTTCTTCGAAGCTGCAATGGCGAAGTAACAGAGGCGGCAGAGGCGACGGAAGTGCCTGCGAAGGGAGAATTGTATCTGCGGGCAAGGACTGTTCAGGAAGGACTGATGGTTCAGTTCTTTTATTCTCTGGATGGCCGGGAATACAGGATGCTTAACGAGGTTCCTACCGATATTCTGACGGATGAGCACTGTGTTGGCTTTACCGGAGCCCATTTCGGAATGTACTGTCATGATATGACAGGACAGAGAAGATATGCAGATTTTCCATATTTTGAGATAAAAAAAGGCATATCCGGAGAAGAAAGGAGAGATACATGAAGCTGAAATATACAGATTCTGTAGAAAAATGGGGCATGTTTGAAGTGGAGACGGAAGGTCCGGCAGATGGAAATCCGTTCTGCGACCAGTGGATCAGGGGAACCTTTACCTGTAAAAATGAAACAAAAACGGTAGATGGCTTCTATGACGGGGACGGAATCTACAAGGTTCGTTTCATGCCTTCCTATGAAGAACGATATACGTTTACGCTGGAAGCTTCTTTTTTGAATGAGGATATCGGAATCGTGTCGGGAAGCTTTTCCTCTGTAAGACCCGGAAAAGGAAATCACGGTCCGGTACATGTGGCAGGAACCTATTATCTGGCATATGAGGATGGTACACCCTATCATTGTCTTGGAACCACCTGTTATGTATGGAACCTTCAGAACGAAAAGCTTCAGGAGCAGACGCTGAAAACGCTGCGGGAAAATGCTTTTAATAAAATCCGCTTCTGTGTTTTTCCGAAGCACTACGATTATAATTTCCATGAACCGATCACCTATCCCTTTGAAGGAACTCCCTGTGATAATTCAAAGATCACAGAAGAGAATTTTATGGAATACAATGCCGGAACGCCGGGAAACGACTGGGATTTCACCAGATTCCGGCCGGACCACTTTCGGAATATAGAAGAGTGTATCCAAAGACTTATGGAGCTGGGAATCGAGGCAGATCTGATCGTCATGCATCCCTATGACAGATGGGGATTTTCCGAGATGGATCCAGATAGTGATGATCGCTACTGGAAATATGTCATTGCCCGCTTTTCCGCATTTCGGAATGTGTGGTGGTCCCTGGCAAATGAATACGATCTCTTTCATAAAAAGACGCTTGCGGACTGGGAACGTTATGCACAGATCATCTGCGAGAAAGATGCCTATCTGCATTTACGGTCGATCCATAACTGTAAGGCCTATTATGATTATCATCGTCCCTGGGTCACACACTGCAGCATTCAGAGAACCGAAACCTATCGTTCTTCGGAACTGGTGAATCAGTGGAGAGAACAGTATCAGAAGCCGGTAGTGCTGGATGAAATCGCCTATGAGGGAAATATTCAGTATGGATGGGGCAACATCAGCGGAAAAGAAATGACAAGGAGATTCTGGGAGGCATTTGTACGAGGCGGATATCCGGGGCACGGAGAGACTTATCTGCATCCTGACAGGATCCTCTGGTGGTCTCATGGCGGGGAGCTTCACGGAACATCTCCAAGCCGGATTCAGTTTCTGTCAAAGATCATGAATGAAACTCCGGGATTGGGAGTAGAGCCGATGCCCTGTAAATGGGATGAAGTTGCCTGCCGCGCAGCAGGATTTCCTGCACGTACGGATTATTATATCTATTATTACAGTTTTATGTGTCCTTCCTTCCGGGATTTTTA
>CAMBYR010000257.1 GCA_945872375.1 uncultured Blautia sp.
CCTCATGGATACCTACACGGTCCATAACCTCTGCTGCCATCTGGTATGCCGCAAGATTTTCTTTCTTTTTCTTAAGTCCGAAATTATCCCACATCACATACTCTGTCTGGAACAGATATTTATTCTCCACATCCTCCACGGTCAGTCCCATGGTCGGCAGATGATCACCATACATGACCAGTACCACATCCTCCGGATAATCTGCCAGCCTGTCAGTCAGCTCTTTGACAAAATTATCCATCTCATGGATCTGATTTACATAATACTCCCACTTATTATTCAGCTCGTCAGTAGGTGCCCCGGAAACTGTGATCTCCGGATTTTCCAGTACCGGTTCTGAAGGATAATCTCCATGTCCCTGTACGGAAATAGTATATACATAATCAGGCCCTTCTGTAGAATCCAGACACTTGACAATCTCATCGGTGAGGACACTGTCCTTGGTCCAGCCCAACGAGTTCTTCTGGTTTTCATCCTTCATATACTCTGCCGAAGTGAAGGTATCAAATCCCAGATTCGGAAAAATACTTCTTCTTCCGTAGAAATTCGCCTCATTGTTATGTACTGCATGGGCAGTATAGCCCAGATTCTTCAGAACATACGGTGCGCTCTCACAGGTAGTTTCCTTAAGGATACTCTTGTAAGGATACTCTCCCGGTCCAAAATAATGAAGGCTCATTCCGGTAATGGATTCAAACTCAGTATTTGCGGTTCCGGCTCCTACGGAAGGCACCTTATAATATCCGGAGGAATACTCCTTCATCAGCTTTCTGAAATTCGGGATAGGATCTTCTGACAGCTCCAGATAATTTACCAGCGCAGGATCAAAAAAGGACTCCAGCTGCAAAAACAGAATATTCGGATGACTGCCTTCTTTCGTTTCCGGAAGATTTTCTTCCGACTTCTCGATTCTTTTGATCTCGCCTTTGGAATAGTCTCTCGGGGCACTGATTCCGGTATTAAAGATCGTCGTTGCCAGACAGTAAGGATATCCGTAATCCTCATAAGCTATGGCAATATTTCCAAAATAATTGGAAAGAACTCTTTTTTCCAGAGCAAGCTGTGTGATTCCTCCAAAGGCAAGGACCCCGACCAGGACCAGCGGAATATTCACCTTGTATTTCAGCTTGCCTCTGTACTTCGGCGACCCTATCAGGATGATCAGAAGGATCAGAACCGCAATTCCCAGAAGAACTGCACCTATGGTCATCTGGGTATGGGTCAGATATTTTTTTGCAATACTGAGACCATCTGTCAGATTCTTCACATCCGGTCCTGTAAACGGTGTGACACGGTTGAGAAGAAGCACACCGTTTACGATTCCCAGAAACAGCCATAAGCTGCCCACAAAGATACGCCAGAAAATTCTCTTTCGGAAGAGATAAACAATCAGCATCGTCGTAAAGATAAACGCTGCATTATAAGCAAATACAAGCGGCTTTGTGGTCATGTAGGTCCACGCCTCTGTGAACGAGTGCCTGCATATGGCCTCGATCACAAAGTACAGGACTGCACAGCCCAGAGCCTGAAGTATCAGCGAAATCTTATTGAAAAAGTTACACCACTTCATTAAAACACTCCTTCGTTATTTCACCATCTGTGTTAACTGCAGGTTCACTTTCTCTTTCATCTCTTTGTATTTCTCAAGTTTCTCCTTCTCTGCCTCTACCTTGGCTGCAGGTGCCTTGTTCACAAAATTCTGATTGTTCAGCATTCCCTCGCAGCGTGCGATCTCTTTTGTAAGACGCTCCTGCTCTTTTGTGAGACGTTCGATCTCTTTTTCACGGTCGATCAGATCCTCCAGCGGCAGATAAACCACACCGTCTGCCACAACGATAGATACCGCATCCTCACCGATTCCGTTCTTATCCTGCTGTACGTGGATCTCTTTTGCAAACGCAAGGTTTGTAAAGGATTTCTTGCAGGACTCAAAACGTGCACAGCACTCTGCATCCTTGCCTACGATGTAGATATTGGTCTTTCTGTTCTGCGGTACGTTCATCTCGTTTCTGGTGTTACGGATTCCACGTACAACCTCCTGGAATCTTGAAACTGCTTTCTCAGCATCTGCAAAATCCATCTCGTCTCTGTATACCGGCCAGTCAGAGATCATGATGGACTCTTCATCCGGAAGCAGTGTGCAGTAGATCTCTTCTGTGATAAATGGCATGAACGGATGAAGAAGCTTCAGTCCCTGTGTCAGCACAGTGCGGAGTGTCCACAGTGCATCGTTTGCTGCTGCCGGATTTTCCTCTGCCTTCCACAGTCTTACCTTTGCCATCTCGATATACCAGTCACAGAGCTCATCCCACAGGAAATCATAGACCTTCTGTACGGCAATTCCAAGCTCATATTTATCCATATTCTCAGTAACATCACGGATCACTGTGTTCAGTCTGGAAAGGATCCATTTATCCTCGTTGCACAGTGCGTTCAGGTCTTCCGGCGCTGTTACTGTCTTGCCCTCCAGGTTCATCATAATGAAACGGGAAGCATTCCAGATCTTATTTGCAAAGTTACGGCTGGATTCTACACGCTCCCAGTAGAAACGCATATCATTTCCCGGCGCGTTTCCTGTAATCAGTGTCAGACGAAGGGCATCTGAGCCAAACATGACAA
>CAMBYR010000258.1 GCA_945872375.1 uncultured Blautia sp.
GCACAAAAGGCTTTTTCCTGTTCCTCGGAAACAGAACAGGGACAGGCATAGGGATCCCCTGTCTCAGAAGTCTTTCCATTTCTTGTAATCCGGAACCGGTATTCAGGAATCTTTCTGCCCGGAACCATGGAAGCAAAATACCCTGCCTCATCTTCGATTTCCATGGGATACACATTTTTTCCTGTGAGAACTTCCACTTTTTCCGCATCCGGGAAAAATCCCTGTATGAGAATTCCATCGGGAGTAATTCGAGGTGACATTACATCTCTTGGTGCTGATTCTTCCGCATAGACAACAGCTTCTATTCGAGGCCAGTCCATATAACCATAACATTTTTCGTTCATACTCTCTTCCTCCTGAAATCCGCCTGTTCTTCTGGAACGGACCATTGCATTGGTTCATTGGTAAAAGATACCTCTCTGATTCAATGCTTCTGATTGTAGTTTATCATTTTTGCATAAAAAAATAAAGAAAATTGTTTGACAAACATATGCTCCTGCGCTAAATTGAAAGTACCACCCGATTTAAAATCAAAGGAGGATTTTTTAATATGGAAAACAAATTGTTTGATGTAACCGCCCTTGGCGAATTACTCATTGATTTCACAGAAAACGGAACCAGTTCTCAGGGAAATCCGCTTCTGGAAGCAAATCCGGGCGGAGCTCCCTGCAACGTACTTGCCATGCTGGAGCGTCTTGGCAAAAAAACTGCTTTTATCGGCAAAGTTGGAAAGGATATGTTCGGTGAACAGTTAAAAGCCGCCGTGGAGGAAGTTGGAATCGA
The DNA here is from genome assembly GCA_945872375.1 of uncultured Blautia sp. GTDB lineage: Bacteria > Bacillota > Clostridia > Lachnospirales > Lachnospiraceae > Blautia_A. The sequence continues at coordinate 784 of CAMBYR010000258.1, forward strand.
CACCCGCAATCTTGTCATTGATGAAGAAGTCCACACCACCCTGGCTTTTGTACATACTTATCCGGATGGAGACCGTGATTTTTCCTTTTACCGCAATCCCGGTGCAGACATGATGCTTAAGAAATCCGATGTTCAGGAGGATCTGATCCGCAATTCCCGTATTTTCCATTTCGGAACTCTTTCTTCCACTCACGAGGGAGTAAGAGAAGCGACCCGCCATGGCATTGAAGTGGCAAAGGAAGCTGGTTGTATCATTACCTTCGACCCGAACCTTCGCCCGCCTCTCTGGAATTCTCTGGAAGACGCCCGCACAGAAATCGAATATGGCATGACCAAATGTGATGTTCTGAAAATTTCCGACAATGAGGTGGAATTCCTTTTCGGCACCACCGATTATGACAAGGGAGCTGCTCTGATCCGTGAAAAATACAATATCCCGCTGGTTCTGATCACAATGGGAAAAGACGGCAGCCGGGCATATTACAAGGATCTTCGCGTGGAAGCCGCTCCATTTCTTCAGGAACATACCATCGAAACCACCGGTGCAGGAGATACCTTCTGCGCAAGCGCACTGAATTATGTGCTGGAGCATGGTCTTGAGGATCTCTCCGAAGAAAATCTTATGGAACTTCTGACTTTTGCAAATGCCGCCGCATCCCTGATCACCACCCGCAAGGGAGCGCTCCGCGTAATGCCGGAAAGACAGGAAGTTCTGGATTTTATCGCAGCAAGCGGACGATAAAACGTGGCTGTTTCCAGACAAAAAACAGCCTCACAGGAATTGAGGTTTCTGTGGGGCTGTTTATTTTTTCTGTGTCTTTAGCCTGGTACACTGGTTCAGCTTATCAGCGGAAGGACATAGGCAGACCACAACCAGCTTATTGGCATTACCAGGATCATGGCCGGAATCATGTCCGGAGTAGGGAACATTTTGACCTTGATCATACGGAAACCGGTGGCCAGCATCAAAAATCCTCCGCATGCTTTAAAATCATTGACCATCGTCTCTGTAGTCATCGGATAAATATATCCTGCACACAGAAACAGAACAAGAAAAATGATAAGCTGAGGGATAGCAACCACCGACACCACGCCGCCCAGAATGCAGGCAAAAATCAGCGCGGTAAACAGATCCAGAATGGATTTCGCAATCAGAATACTGTGATCCCCTGTCATACCGGAAACAATGGAGCCGTAGATTCCCGTACCGCTTGCACAAAACAACACGATCAGTGTTGTGAGTGTTGCCTGAAATTCCTCCTCAGAAATCCCGGTATTTGGATTTTTGATAAACTTTGAAAGAAATCTCTGCATAGCCTGTCCGCATGCATCCACTTTATCTCCCAGATGAATCAGAACTCCAATTGCCGTACCGATAATCACGGAAAAAACAACTGCCGGCATATTCTCCATCAATACAATGGAACTGATTCCCATCGCCATGGAACAGCATCCAAAAAATACTTCAAGCAGACCCCTCCGATGCGGCTGCATGAATCCAGGCTGCGCTGAGGCTTTTACAGCTGTGCTGTCGGGAATGCAGACCAACGAAACATGTGTTATTCATGGTGAATCCTACTAGCCATCCAGCCACAGGCTTGGTATAATAATGTTGTTATACGATTTTATATGTTTATGAGATACGATTGATAAGGAGGTATTTATGGAAGAAAAAGAGACTCTCTCATTTTTTCATATTGAATACTTTCAGAAGGAACTGTTGTCTGACAGTTTTTTCGATTTTATGAAGCAGAATACCCTGCCATTTCAGACACTGATCACCTATTCCAGATGTGCTATTATGGAAGTGGAAACCAAATTTCGCGTTCT
>CAMBYR010000259.1 GCA_945872375.1 uncultured Blautia sp.
GCAGATAGTTTTGCCGGAAGTTTTATTGTGAAGAATGCTCTGCAATATATGGAAGAACACTATCAGGAAAAGATATCCCTGAGCCTCGTGGCGGAAAAAACCTTTGTCAGCCAATGGCATTTAAGCAAGCTTCTGAATAAACAGGAGGGAAAAAGCTTTTCGGAAATCCTGAGCCATATCAGGATCGAGCATGCGAAGGAATTATTGAAGAATCCAGAGCTGCGTATTGTGGATGTATCGGAAAAAGTGGGATTTACCGATGTGGCACATTTTTCCAGAGTGTTTAAGAAAATCCAGGGAATTTTTGCGAATGAATACCGAAATACCCGAATCTGAGAAAGTTTTTATGTTACTGTTCACAGGTAATATCCCGCGAGGTGTTTCCATGCATTCATGCATGGAAATCCCGAGACAGTCAACGCACGAAATTATGCATGTTGCATAATTTCTGTGCATCGCGGAGCGTGTTACTGAGAACGGAGTGAACAGTAACGTTTTTATCTGACTGAAAGTCTAAAAATTGTATGAATTCCTTTTCTGTTCAGTTGACAAGATGGTGATACAAGGTATAATGGTAAGATGATATGGCAAACAGTTGTACAGGAAACTGTTCAGCATGGTGGGACCTGCAGGTCGGAAACCATTGTATAGGAGGAACAGGAAATGATGAAGAGACATGTATTATTTGCCGGGATTCTTGCGCTGTGTCTGGCTTCTGCCGGGTGCGGAAAGAATGAAACGCAGGATACTGCTCCGGCAGTTACGGCAACGCCTGCCCCTACGCCTACTCCATCCGAATTTAAACCCGTGGACATGGTGGAAATGCAGCAGGTGGAGGAAACAGATATGAAAAATGTGATCGGCAGCGCTTCGGCCGCTTCTTCGAAAGTGGTGGTGATCAATGATACAGGAGCGGATATTGACACATTTTATGTGAGAAAAACCATTGATAACGATGAAGAGTGGGGAGAAGAGCGGATCAAAGGGGCGTTTACCCTGAAGGACGGGGAAAAGGCACTGTATTATTTTGATGCATCTTCTTTTAATACCGGAGACAGTACGGTATCCACTTATGATATACGTATCGGATATACAGATGAAAATCGAAGCGAATGTTATTTCCGGAAGCTCCCGATGAAAACCATTACCCAGATTACGCTCTGTATGGATGAATCAGGGGATTCTTCCATTCCGTATGCGCGCTATCTGGCAGGAAACAGTAAAAAAGAAATTTCTACACTGAACGAAGTCAAACAGCGGCTGGGACTTCTGGATTCTGAGGAAGAGGAAGAACTGACACCTACTCCGGAACCGCAGGAAACACCTGTCCCGGAGGTAAGCGCACCGCCGGAAAATTCGGACGGAGGCAGTGAGGATGCGAAGATTTCCGCTGCAAAAGACTGCATCGGACAGTCTCTGGATGCTCTTATCGGTGCATGCGGTGAACCAGGTGGCAGCGACTATGCGGAGGAACCGGAAACAGGAAAAACAGGCTATCATTACTACGACAACTTTACCGTATCAACAACGGTGGATGAAAACGGAAATGAAGTGGTGGCAGGTGTATGGTAAGGGTCTGAAATGACATCAGATAGATAAATACCCGAAGTATCTGCCTGGCAGGTACGACCAGAAAATAAAAAAGCAGAGGGGAAAATGATGGATATGAAACGAGTGTTACTGAAACTCAGCGGCGAAGCTCTTGCAGGACCAAATAAAACAGGATTTCATGAAGAGACCGTGATCGGTGTGGCAAAGCAGATTAAGGAAATTGTGGAGGAAGGTCTTCAGGTAGGTATCGTGATCGGCGGTGGAAATTACTGGCGAGGCCGTACCAGCGAGACCATCAATCGAAATAAGGCCGACCAGATTGGCATGCTGGCCACAATCATGAATTGTATTTATGTATCGGATATCTGCCGCTATGTGGGGCTGAAAACAGAAATTTATACGCCGTTTGTCTGCGGTACTTTCTCCAGATTATACAGCAAGGATGCCGTAGAAGAAGATTTTGCAGCGGGCAAGGTAATCTTCTTTGCAGGCGGTACCGGACATCCGTATTTTTCCACGGATACCGCTACAGTGCTTCGTGCAGTGGAAATTGAGGCAGATGCGATTCTGCTGGCAAAGGCCGTAGATGGAATTTACGACAGTGATCCGAAGGTAAATCCGAACGCAGTGAAATACGATGAGATCAGTATTGATGAAGTGGTGGCAAAGAAGCTTCAGGCAATGGATCTTACCGCTTCCATCATGTGCATGGAGCAGAAAATGCCGATGCTCGTATTTGGACTTGAAGGGGAAAACAGCATTGTGAATACGGTTCACGGAAACTTTTCCGGAACAAAAGTCACTGTCTGATTCTGTGATTGTTCAAAGGTAGTCAGGCTGCTTAGAACAGTCGATTGATTTATGACTGTGGTGCACCATTTATATACAGCAAAAACAGTAGAGGGAGATTTGAAACATGGATGAAAGAGTTCAGAAGTATGAAGACAAAATGAAAAAGACACTGAGCGGTTTCGAAGCAGAGATTGCCACGATCCGCGCAGGCCGTGCAAACCCGCACATCCTGGACAAGCTTACCGTAGATTATTACGGAGCACCCAC
>CAMBYR010000260.1 GCA_945872375.1 uncultured Blautia sp.
AGAATGATCATCGCTGTCGCCGTTCCTGCAATGCCTGACGAACCAAGAATCCTGTCTTTTCCAAACAGACACAGCAGGAAAGGCGCCAGAAACGTCAGCACGATCTGCCGGTAAAGCTGTCTGTGGGAAATCCTGTTATTTTCCGCAAAATTTATCATTTCAGTCTGTCCTTTCCTGGCCGGCAGCTCCTTGTGCAAAAGCTTCTGCCGGTTATTTTATGGCTGACGGTGTTTCCTATCGGTCCGTTTTTTTCAGCCTGATACTTTCCTCTCTTCTGGCATATAATGGCCGCCTGCGGCGTACACGGAAGGGCACCCGGAGAATGCCGTTTCCCGTTTCCTTCATGGGATCCTTTTTTACAAAGGGCATCAGATAGGGGATGCCAAAGCTTAACAATCCCGCCAGATGAGCCGCTGTCAGATAAATTCCCAGAACAATTCCGAAAATTCCCAGATAGCCGCCCAGGAATAAAAATACATATTTCAGCAGCCGAAAGGCCGAAGCAAACTCCTCGTTTGGAATGGTCATGGAACCCAGGGCCGTCAGTGCCACGATCATCACCACAATGGGACTGACCAGATTTGCACTGACAGCCGCATCGCCCACGATCAGACCTCCCACAATGCCAATGGCATTCCCAAGGGCTCCCGGAACCCGCACGCCTGCCTCGCGGATCAGTTCAAATGCCAGTTCCAGAAACACCAGCTCCGCCACACTGGAAAAGGGAACGCCTTCTCTTGCATCTGCAAAAGACAGGATCAGATTGGTGGGCAGAATCTGCGTATGAAACCGGATCATCGCCAGATAAAGCCCCGGAAAAAGGGTAGCCGCCCCCAGCGCCAGATATCTGAGGACTCGCAGGAACGAAATCATTTCAAACCGCTGGTTCCAGTCCTCGCTGCTTTCCATAAATCCCTGAAAGGAGCTTGGAAGGATCAGTGCCGCAGGGGAATTATCACAGAGAACGATGATTTTTCCGTTCAGGATTTCCTGTGCAGCCCTGTCAGGCCGTTCCGTTGTCTGATACTGTGGAAAAGGCGAATACCAGGCATCTTCCGTAAGCTGTTCCAGCATCCCGCTGTCCAGAATTCCGTCAATTTCATAGGCCTGGATTCTTTCCCGGATATCCTCCAGAAATTCTTCATGCACCAGATCCTCCATATACAAAATCTGAAGCACCGTATGGGATCTTGTCCCGATCTGATGCTCTTCCACCTTCATTCTCGTGTCTCTGAGCCGTTTTCGTACAAGCGCCGAATTCGTCTTCACCGCATCGGTAAAGCCTTCCCGGGAGCCGCGCAGAACCTTTTCCGTCTCCGCTTCTGAAACCCCCATGTTCGGATATCCCTTACTGGAAATCTTCATCGCCTGATCGTATCCGTCCAGAAAGAACACCGCGTTTCCCGCCAAAAGAGCACCAAAGGCTTCCTCCATAGTGGAGAGCTTCCGCACATCCGCGATTCCCAGACTGTTGTCCTTCATAAATTCTTCAATTTTTTCCGGCGGTACCTCCCAGAAATGGTTGATCATCCGTCCCAGCGCAGAGTCCTTCAGCATCATATTGGAAACAGCCACTTCAATATAGACCATCAGACAATCTGTTTTTCGCTCGTCTCCCAGCTTCATGGGCCGGATCAGAATATCCGCACAGTTTTCACACCTTCTGCGAATGTATTCTTCGTTTTCCCGCAAAACCTTCGATATGGATGTGCCTTCCGTCTGATTCATCCTTTCGCCTCCTCCGGATATCATTCCCCCTCTTCCTAAAAATGAAAAAGAGAGATGTTTTTCGCATCTCTCTCAGCATACCCATTATTTTCTATTTTTATGTATCTGCCGGTATCCCGGCAAACTTTTTTATTCCGCCTGAATGGAATGAATGATTCCCGTTCTCTGATTTTCAATATGACGGAAAGAAATCTCCTGAGCTTTTTTCACATCCCGCTCCTTTACCGCCTGGTACAGCTCTTCATGTTCCTTTACAAGCTGCTTTCTCATTTCCTCATCCTTCAGATATTCCACTCGATAACGGTAGATCTGTTCCCGAAGATTATTCTGCACCTGGTTCAGGGTCACATTGTCGGCAGCCTGATAGATCACATCGTGAAACGCCACGTCTGCTTCTGCAAGCTTTACCAGGTTCCCCTCATTTGTGGTTCTTTCAAACTCCTTTGCCGTAAGCCAGAGCTTTCCGATCTGTTCATCCGTCATTCGCTTACAGGCTTTTTCGATGGCCAGATTTTCCAGCGCGATCCGCACTTCCAGAACATCGTTCAGATCTTTTTCCGTAATATCTGCTACCTGAGCTCCCCGGCGCGGAATCATCAGAACAAGGCCCTCCAGTTCCAGTTTACGAAGCGCTTCCCGAATGGGAGTTCTGCTGACCCCAAGCTTATCTGCCAGCGCGATTTCCATCAGTCTTTCTCCCGGTTTCAGCTCCCCTTTAAGGATCGCCTGCCGAAGAGTATTAAATACAACGTCTCTTAGAGGCAGATACTGATCCATATTTACGGTAAAATCACTTGTCATTCGTAAATCCTCCATTTCGATTGTATATTGTAGTTGCAAAAACAGTTGTATTTATTTTTTTACTAAATTGTTTTAAAGTA
>CAMBYR010000261.1 GCA_945872375.1 uncultured Blautia sp.
AATCGTATCAATTCCGCGAATGACAAGCTTATCAATATCCTTCAGAATGGAAACGATCATTACTACCGCAATAATAACAAGATACAGACAGACCATTCCCATATTCTGCATCACATTCCGGTAAACCACGGAATTCTCCTGTGCAACACCTATGTACTGATCCCCGCAGTCCCGGAACACGCAGTAATTTTCCTTTCCGCTGATCACTGAGCGGAAGCCTTGTGTTTCAGTAACGGTTTCCGGAAGAACGATCCCTGCTTCTTCCATACTGCAGTTGGTAAGATCCTGCTCACTGGATCCAAGAATCGTTCCGGTTTCCTTATCAATCACAAACAGAGTGCTTCCCTCTTCCGGAGTAACCATGGAAAAGATATAGGGCAGTTCATTCTTTTCCATGGCCTTCAAAAGCCGGACAGGCTCCATTCCGATCTGAATGATATTGGAACCATCCTCCTGCCACACGGCGATATACTGCATCAGCTTTCCTTCTGCCGTATTCGGTGTCACATCCTGCACCATCTCCAGACTTTTGTCCTTCAGAATCGGCAGAAAATACTGCATCTGCTCACCGGAATTGAACGTCAGTCCATAATATTTCGGCTCGGAGCCTGCATACAGAAGGCCATTTTCATCAAATACATGAAACTCATCCACCTGAAACAGTGCAGCCACCTTTCTCATTTCCTGATAATCCTCAATGATCTCCGGATGATTCTGAAGAATATAAGCCGCCGCCTTTGCACGGATAATATAATCTTCTTTTAACGAATCCTTCAGCATCTCCGTATCTTCTGCATTCTGATTCAGTATTCCCTGAATCTGATTGATCTTGATCCCGGAGTTTCGGATCATCTCGTCTCTGGATGCCTGTATCTGTACAAAATAGTTCATGACCAGCGTCAAAAGCATTGTTGCAGTAATAATAAAGATCAGACGTCTGGAAATCTGTTTTTTCATTCCACCCACCACCTTATCATCAGACCCTGCTATTTATACTTCAAGGCTTATCAGCCCTCTGGCTTCCTTCATTCTTTCATAAAACTGCTGATAAAAATCCCGGTTCTCCTCATAAGGCTGCATGTAAAAGCGATTCACCACATAAAGATTCAGATTTTTAATCAGATCCGTATCCTCGGTTCCATATAGGACCTCCTGCACATCCTTCAGGAAATAATGCCAGTCAGAAACAAACGCTTCATAGGTTTTCACATCCGGAGTATCAATCCACTTCCGAACCTTGATCTTACTCCTGTTTGTTTTTGGACATTCATGAACCTGAAGGAAATAACGGAAACTGCCATTTTCATAATAACGTCCCAGCGGAAACAGCCTGCAGAATCCCGGACGTGCCTGATGAATGCTGCATCTTCCCCGGGCATTGAGAAATACACACTGCTCCCCGGATCCCGTCATACAAAGATGCGGAAGAATATTTCCGTCAAAAACATCCAGTGCGATTTCCCTTCCGATCAGCTCCTCCGGTGTCTTTTTCAGGAATACAGAAAGCCTGTGAACATCCAGGGGATCCAGCACTACCGTATTTCCCATCCCACGGCAGCAGTCACAGCAGCCCTCACAATCATGGCAGTCTGCTTTTACCATATCATTTGCATCATACAATTTTCCATCGGATATCTCACTTAATTCCACATTTCGAAGCATATATCCTTCTCCATTTCCTGTTCTTCCACAGCATACTAATCCAGTTTAATTCCGGAAAGAGCCTGGGCGAACGCATTATTCACCGGTTCTTTTGCTTCCTTTTTCTGCTGTTCCATATATTTCCGTACATCTCTCTTATTTACACCGGCACCTTCCTTTTCACGTCTTGCCTGAAAAGCAGAAAGCTTTTCCTTGTATCCGCAGACACAGACAAAGGTCTCCTCTTTTCCTTTCACAAGCATTTCCATCCGTTTATGGCACTTCGGACAGCGGGCATTGGTCGTTCGGGATATCGTTTCCCTGTATCCGCATTCCCGATCCTGGCATACCAGCATTTTGCTGTTCTTACCGTTTACAGCCAGAAGACGTTTTCCACAGTCTGGACATACCTTATTCGTGAGGTTGTCATGGCGGAAAGTACCATTGCCTGTGCGGATCTCATCCACAATCTCACAGGTATATTCCCGAATTTCCTGCAGAAAAGCATCCTGACCCTTGGTCCCTTTGGAAATATCAGAAAGCTTTCGCTCCCAGTCGGCCGTGAGTTCCGGTTTCTTCAGATCCTCCGGAACAAGTTCCAGAAGCTGCCGCGCCTTGGAAGTAATATGGATCTCATTTCCCTTTTTCTCCATCAGGAAGGTATGAAATAATTTCTCAATAATGTCTGCTCTGGTGGCAACCGTTCCAAGTCCTCCTGTTTCTCCCAGGGTTTTCGCTGCCTGTGCATCTTTTGTCGTCAGATATTTTACAGGATTTTCCATAGCCGCAAGGAGTGTGGCTTCTGTAAAACGTGCCGGCGGCTTTGTTTTTCCCGAGGTAAGTACTGCCTTTTCCACAGAAAGTTTCTGTCCCTCCTGAAAAGACGGCAGTTTCTGCTCTCTGGGAACTGTTTCATCTGCCGGTTCCTCTTCCTCCTCGAAGCCTC
>CAMBYR010000262.1 GCA_945872375.1 uncultured Blautia sp.
AGGAACATCTCCTGACGGACATATCGTGGAAATGATCGAGATTGCTTCACATCCATTTTATATTGGAACTCAGGCACATCCGGAATTCAAATCCAGACCGAATCATGCACATCCGCTGTTTGCAGGATTTATACAGGCGGCGCTGGATCATACAAGGGAAAAGAAACAGTAGAAATACTGATGACTGATAAAAACAGAGAGAAAGGATGAGGAATATGAAAGAAGTGAGAAAGGAATCGCAGGGTCTTTATCGCCCGGAATTTGAGCATGACAACTGCGGAATTGGTGCTGTTGTCAATATCAAAGGAAAGAAAACACATGATACGGTTGCCAATGCACTGAAGATCGTGGAAAATCTGGAACACCGTGCCGGTAAAGACGCAGAGGGAAAAACCGGTGACGGTGTGGGAATTCTTCTTCAGATCTCCCACAAATTCTTCAAAAAAGCATGTAAAAAGGAAGGCATTGAGCTGGGTGCAGAGAGGGAATACGGAATTGCTCAGTTTTTCTTCCCGCAGCATGAGATCAAACGTGCTCAGGCAAAGAAAATGTTTGAAGTGATCATCAGCAAGGAAGGCCTGGAACTTCTTGGCTGGAGACAGGTTCCGGTGATTCCGGAGGTTCTGGGTCATAAGGCAAGAGAATGTATGCCATGCATTATGCAGGCATTTATCAAAAAGCCGGAGGATGTGGAGGCAGGACTTCCCTTTGACAGAAAGCTGTATATTGCACGCCGGGAATTTGAACAGAGTAATGATAACACCTATGTGGTATCCATGAGCAGCCGTACCATCGTATATAAAGGTATGTTCCTGGTGGGACAGCTTCGTACCTTTTTTTCAGATCTGCAGAGCCCGGATTATGAGTCTGCCATCGCTATGGTACATTCCCGTTTCAGCACCAACACCAATCCGAGCTGGGAGCGTGCGCATCCTAACCGCTTCATGGTTCACAATGGTGAGATCAACACGATTCGGGGAAATGCAGACAAGATGCTGGCAAGAGAGGAAAATATGGAGTCTCCTTATCTGAAGGGCGAGCTTCATAAAGTCCTTCCGGTCGTAAACCGCGCGGGCTCCGACTCCGCAATGCTGGATAATACCCTGGAATTCCTGGTAATGAGCGGCATGGATCTGCCGCTGGCAGTGATGATTACCATTCCGGAGCCCTGGGCAAACAATGATACCATTTCCCAGGAAATCCGCGATTTCTATCAGTATTATGCGACCATGATGGAGCCATGGGACGGTCCGGCATCGATCCTGTTTTCTGACGGTGACATTATGGGTGCCGTTCTGGACCGCAACGGCCTTCGTCCTTCCAGATATTATGTGACCTCCGACGGTTACGTAATCCTTTCCTCTGAAGTAGGTGTTATGCCCATCGACGAGGAAAAAATCGTCCTGAAAGAACGTCTCCACCCGGGAAAAATGCTTCTGGTGGATACGGTACAGGGAAAGATTATTGATGACAGTGAATTAAAAGAAAAATATGCGAGAATGCAGCCGTATGGAGAATGGCTGAACAGCAATCTTGTTCTGTTAAGAGATATTAAAATTCCAAATCAGAGAGTGGAAGAGTATACGCCTGAACAGCGTGCGCGTCTGCAGAAGGCATTTGGATATACCTATGAGCAGTATCGTACCTCTATCCGAAATATGGCTTTAAATGGTTCAGAAAGCATCGGAGCCATGGGTGTGGATACTCCGCTGGCCGTTCTTTCCAAAGAACATCGTCCGCTGTTTGACTATTTTAAACAGATTTTCGCACAGGTAACCAATCCGCCCATTGACTCCATCCGTGAGGAAATCGTTACCTCTACCAGCGTTTATGTGGGCAAGGACGGAAACCTTCTGGTGCAGCAGCCGGAAAACTGTAAAGTACTGAAAATCGTACATCCGATCCTGACAAACACAGATATGCTGAAAATTAAGACCATGAAAAAGGACGGATTTAAGGTGGCTGTGGTTTCCACACTGTATTATAAGAGCACAAAACTGGAACGTGCCATTGACCGTCTGTTTGTGGAGGTCGATAAAGCATTCCGTGAGGGTGCCAATATTCTGGTACTTTCCGACCGCGGAGTAGATGAAAATCATATGCCGATCCCGTCCCTTCTGGCGGTATCTGCGGTTCATCAGCACCTTGTAAAAACGAAGAAGAGTACATCTCTGGCCCTGATCGTAGAATCCGGAGAACCGAGAGAGGTTCATCATTTTGCCACACTTCTGGGATACGGTGCGATCGCCATCAATCCGTACCTGGCACAGGAGACCATCCGGGAACTGATCGACAATCATATGCTGGATAAAGATTACTATGCTGCAGTGGATGATTACAACCATGCCGTTCTTTCCGGTATCGTGAAAATTGCTTCCAAGATGGGCATTTCCACTCTGCAGTCCTACCAGGGCGCACAGATTTTTGAGGCAATCGGTATTTCCCATGATGTGATTGATCGCTATTTTACAGGCACGGTCAGCCGTGTGGGCGGTATCACATTGGAAGACATTGAAGATAATGTGGAGAAACTTCACTCCGAAGCATTTGACCCGCT
>CAMBYR010000263.1 GCA_945872375.1 uncultured Blautia sp.
CGTTTCCACCATATTGGTACCGGAGTCCATGCTGCATTTCTGTATATAGCGGTAGGCCTCCTCCTCACTGAGGCGGTTCCGCTGCATAAGCATCATTTTTGCATTGGAAATATAATTCTGTTCTTTCCAGGAACGTAGCTTTGGTTTTTTCTTTTCCTTACGGATCCGGCGCTCGATCTGACCGAGCACCATATTCACCGTATTCAGAAGATCTCCTGCTTTCATCGGAAGCTCCACCGACAGCACCGAGGACGGTACCTCGCTGAGAACTCTGGCCGAAGCAAGAAGAAGCATCTCAAAGGTCTTCGGGAGACAGTCCAGCAAATCGTTATAATACATATCGGCGAGATGATATCCGCAGATCAGGACTCCACAGTCCAGTTCGGATATGGCGGCAAGGGCATTGGATCCCGTGCTGCAGATGGCAGCCACAGCGAATCCATGTCTCGTCAGAATGGTCCTGATCTTTTTTGCGTCTTCAATTTTCGGTAGTACAATCACGATGCTGCTCATGTAATGCCTCTCCTAAGCCCGTTTTCCATCAGATTTTATATAAATACTGTTCAATTTCCCAGTCTGTTACCTGCCTTGTATACTGCTGCCATTCTTTTCTTTTTGCTTCCAGATACTGCTGGCAGAATTCTTTTCCCAGAATCCCCTCCATCCAGGAGCTGTTTTCAAAAAGCTCCATGGCTTCTTTCAGATTTTCCGGCAGATGCTCTACTGCTGAGGATTCCTTGCCGAAATCTTCATCAGAACAGTTTGATGCCTTGATCGGCATAATTTTGTTTTTCAGTCCATCCAGACCTGCTGCAAGACAAACAGCAAACACAAGATATGGATTTGATGCCGCATCGGGACTTCTCAGCTCGATACGGGTCGATCCCCTTCTGGTGACCGGAATTCTCACAAGAGAATTATGATTTTTTCTTGTCCAGGTCAGCTCTGTGGGAGCCTCATATCCCGGGACAAGACGTTTATAGGAATTTACCAGCGGGTTGGTGATCAGAGCCATCTCTCTGCTGTGCGCCAGCAAACCGCCGATAAAGTAATATGCTTCTTCACTTAACTCGCCTGAATCCGTCTGACTTTCGAAAATATTTTTTCCATCTTTATATAAACTCATTCCCACGTGCATACCGGAACCATTTACCTCTACTCTTGGCTTCGGCATAAAGGTTGCATGAAGTCCATGGCGCTTGGCGATCACTCTGACAGCCATTTTAAATGTCATAATACGGTCAGCAATCTTGCTTGCCTCTCCGTTTTTAAAATCAATCTCATGCTGAGCCGGAGCAGTCTCGTGATGGGAAGATTCCACCTCGATCCCCATTTCCTCCAGGTTGAGCACCATGTCTCTTCTGGCATTTTCCCCAAGATCCAGGGGGCTGATATCCAGATAACCGGCACGTTCATGCGTCAGCGTAGTGGGCATGCCATTGTCATCGGAATGAAACAGGAAAAATTCACACTCCGGATCGATAAAGCAGGTATAACCGTCTGCTTTCGCCTGTTCCGATACCTGTTTCAGAATATACCGGGAGCTGCTTTTATAGGGTGTCCCGTCCGCATGATAAAGATCACAGAACATACGTGCAACCTTTCCCTGCTGAGGACGCCACGGAAGGATTGTAAAAGTATCCGGATCCGGATACAAAAACAGGTCTGTTTCCGATTCTTCTGCAACACCGGCAATAAAACTTGCATCAACCACAAATTCATTATTTAATGCTTTTGGAAGCTCTCTCACCGTTACTGCAATGTTTTTCAGAGTACCGAACATATCCGTAAACTGAAGACGGATAAATTCCACATCCTCTTCCTCCGCCAGCTGTATGATTTCTTCTCTGCTATAATTCCCCATTATATTCTCTCCTTAACAATCTTATTCCAGGATATTGTTGAATTTTCGTAACTGTTCACTGTCTTCACAGTTACAGTTTTTTATTTTATCAAATATAATAACAAAAGGGCGCACTTTGTGCTGGTAAACCATCCAAAGAACGCCCTTGTTCATGCAGGTATTATAGCAATCGCGCCGTTCTTTGTCAACTCCCTTTTTCAGAAAGCTGTTCCTGATTCATCAGAGACTGGTATATCCCATCAGAGATTCATCAACGGCTCTGGCTGCTTCCCGGCCTTCCCGGATTGCCCATACGACCAGGGACTGGCCTCTGTGCATATCGCCCGCGGTAAATACCCGCGGAACAGAAGTATCATAGCATTCCGGTTTTGTATCTACGTTGGTCCGGCCGTTTACTGCCACATGAAACGCGTCTGTTACATATTTTTCACTTCCAAGGAAGCCTGCTGCGATCAGGACAAGCTCTACAGGGATCACTTCCTCTGTTCCCTCTACAGGGACCATCATCATTCTTCCTGTTTTTTCATCTTTTTTCGGTGCAAGCTTTACGATTTTTGCCTGGCAGACATTTCCTTTTTTATCTGCCACAAATTCTGTGACGGTTGTCTGATAAACACGGGGATCATGCCCGAATACGGCAATGGCTTCTTCCTGGCCGTAATCTGTTTTCAGAACCTTCGGCCACTGCGGCCA
>CAMBYR010000264.1 GCA_945872375.1 uncultured Blautia sp.
GTTCCGTGATGCCGGTGGAAAAAATCGGAAGTCTTGTCCATGAAAAAAGTCCCAAGGCGCTGTTTCATGTGGATGCCATTCAGGCGTTTGGAAAATACCGGATCTATCCGAAAAAATCAGGAATCGACCTTTTGTCTGTAAGCGCCCATAAGATCCATGGGCCAAAGGGCGTGGGATTTTTATATATCAGTGAGAAGGCAAAGGTTCAGCCTCTGATTCTGGGAGGCGGGCAGCAGAACGGAATGCGTTCCGGCACGGACAATGTTCCGGGAATCGCAGGACTTGGCGCAGCAGCAAAAGAGATCTATAAAAATTTCGACAATAACATTGCACATCTGTATGATTTGAAGGAGCATCTGGCGGAAGGCCTGGAAAAGCTGGATCAGGTGACCATCAATGGAATGCCTGTCCGGGAAGGGGCCCCTCAGATTCTGAGCGCATCCTTTGCAGGGGTGAGAAGCGAAGTTCTTCTTCATACACTGGAAGACAGGGGCATCTATGTTTCGGCCGGAAGTGCCTGCTCCAGCCACAAACGGAAGGCCAGCAGCACACTGACTGCCATGGGACTGCCGAAAGATCAGAAGGAAAGTACGGTACGTTTCAGCTTTTCAGAGGAAAATACACTGGAAGAAGTGGACTACTGTCTGAAAACGCTGGAGGAGGTCCTTCCGATGCTTCGAAGATACGCACGCCGCTGATCACCGGAAAGGAAGAAAAGGAGAAAACAATGATATTTCATGCATTTTTGATTAAATACGCAGAAATTGCCATCAAGGGAAAAAATCGTTATCTGTTTGAAGATGCACTGGTAAAACAGATGCGGATTGCTCTTGATAAAGTAGAAGGGGAATTTCGGGTTACCAAGGAACAGGGACGCGTCTATGTGTTCTGTCCGGAGGAATATGACTTTGACGAAGCAGTGGAGGCACTGCAGAGAGTATTTGGTATTGTGGAAATCTGTCCGGTGGTGATTTATGAAGATCAGGGCTTCGAACAGATGGCACAGGATGTGGTAAGCTATATGCAGGCCCGCTACCCGGGATATGCAGGCTCCTTTAAAGTATATACAAGAAGGGCGAAAAAGACATATCCCATGACTTCCATGGAGGTCAGTGCGGAAATAGGCGGACGGATTCTGGATGCTTTTCCGGAAGCATCGGTGGATGTTCATCAGCCGGAGCTCACGGTATCTGTGGAAATCCGTGAAAAAATCTATGTGTATTCCGATTCTATTCCGGGACCGGGCGGAATGCCGGTGGGAACAAACGGAAAAGCCATGCTGCTTCTTTCCGGCGGAATCGACAGCCCTGTGGCAGGCTATATGATCGCCAAAAGAGGCGTGAAGATCGAAGCCGTATATTTTCATGCTCCGCCGTATACCAGTGAACGTGCAAAACAGAAGGTCGTGGACCTTGCAGCACTGGTGGCACGTTACAGCGGCCCCATTCGTCTGCATGTGGTAAACTTTACGGACATTCAGCTTTATATTTATGACCAGTGTCCTCACGATGAGCTGACCATTATCATGCGCCGCTATATGATGAGGATTGCGGAGCATTTTGCCCAGAAGGATAAATGCCTCGGACTGATCACAGGAGAAAGTATCGGACAGGTGGCAAGCCAGACCCTTCAGAGCCTTGCGGCCACAAATGAAGTCTGTACGCTTCCGGTATATCGTCCGGTGATCGGGTTTGACAAACAGGAAATTGTGGAAATATCCAGAAAGATCGATACGTTTGAGACATCCATTCAGCCATTTGAAGATTGCTGTACCATTTTTGTGGCAAAGCATCCGGTGACAAAGCCGAATCTGAATGTGATCCGCCGTTCGGAAGAAAAGCTCGCAGAAAAAATTGACGAGCTGATGGAACAGGCATTGAATTCTGTGGAAATCATTGAAATTCCGTAATGAAATTTTGCAGAAAACAGGCAAAAAAAAGAGGAGCCGTTTCCGGTTCCTCTCTTATTGCATTTCACTGCAAGTGTGATGATCAGTCAACAATATATGGGCTGACAACATTCATAACCTCTTCCAGAGGGGTACCATCGGCATGAATGTTCAGGTCAATGGGTTTGGATAAATCAAGACTGAAAATCCCCATGATAGATTTTGCGTCAATGACGTATCTTCCGGATACAAGATCAAAATCGCAGTCGAATTTGCTGATCTCGTTTACAAATGCTTTTACTTTATCAATGGAGTTCAGTGAGATAGTAACTGTTTTCATAGTAGAACCTCCTTGTTATTTTGTATGTTACACAGGAACATCTTAACTGTACCACTGGAAAAAGTCAAGCGATAAAAGAATAAAATTTATGTTAAGAATGTTAAGAAAAAAAGAGGATATCATATGAATAAAAAGGCAGCACTTCATAATCTGGGCTGCAAGGTGAATGCGTATGAGGTGGAGGCCATGCAGCAGCTTCTGGAACAGGCAGGGTATGAGATTGTCCCCTTTGAGCCCGGCGCAGATGTCTATGTCATCAATACCTGCACCGTTACCAATATTGCAGACAGAAAATCCCGACAGATGCTTCATAAGGC